>CAMMMH010000024.1 GCA_946497955.1 uncultured Mycoplasmatota bacterium
TTAATATATAAAGATTCTAGGGCTTTTTAACTTTTTTTTCATTATTTTATCCTGTACCACAAAAAAGAAAGAACTATAAATTCTTTCTAGTATTTATACAAAAGACCAATCAGAAAATCCTAATTTTTCTTAGTTAAATTTTCAATTCTCTTTTTTATTAATCTTTTTTGAATATCCTTCTGATTGTATTCAAAGACAAGCTTATCAACTTCTTCAAAGGGATAAATTCCAATAGATAACATTTCTTCAATTAGTTTATCATTTATAATATTATTTTCAAAATAATTAACTAACTTTTTTGGTAAATGAATATTACTATTATAATAAGTTTCCCCTGTACCAACCATTAATCCAAAGTTTTTTAATTTTACACCATAATCTTTTCTTTCAAATACAGTTCCTATATGCTTACCCAAACGAATACTATTATCTTCCATAACTACAATTTCATATTTCATAATTATTTAGCAGCATTAATTTGACTCATTACTTCATCAGCAAAGTTTTCTTCTTTCTTTTCAATACCTTCACCAACTGCATAACGAATCATTGATACAATAGCTCCTCCATTATTCTTAACATAATCTCCTACTGTAACATTAGAATCTTTAATAAATGCTTGTTCTTCTAAACAAATCTCTTTATAGAATTTATTTAATCTACCAGTAACCATTTTTTCAGCTATTTCTGCAGGTTTACCTTCATTCATAACTTGTTCTTTAATTACTTTAGATTCATGTTCTACCATATCACTTGGAACACTATCTCTATCTACACAAACAGGAGCCATTGCTGCAACATGCATAGCAACGTCTTTGGCAATGTTTTCTGTAGTATTATCAAGTACTACTAAAGCACCAATCTTACCACCCATATGTAAGTAACTACCAAATACCCATCTATCAGTCTTTTCTACTAATTCACATCTTCTAAAAGATATTTTCTCTCCTATTTTAGCAGTTAAACTAACTAACTTAGCTTCTACAGTCTCTCCATTATCATCAAATGATAAAACTTCTTCTCTAGTCTTTAAATCATTATTAATAATAGTATCTGCTAAATAATTAACAAAGTTAACAAACTCTTCATTCTTAGCAACAAAGTCAGTCTCAGAATTAACTTCTAATATAACTGCTTTATTATCTTTAACTTCTATTTTACATAAACCTTCTGCAGCAACTCTTGACTCTTTCTTAGCAGCCTTACTAATACCTTTTTCTCTTAACCAATCAACTGCCTCATCCATATTACCATTACAAGCTTCTAATGCTTTCTTACAATCAAGCATTCCTGCTCCAGTCTTATCTCTTAATTCTTTTACATCACTTGCTTTAAACATAATTTATTCAATCCTTTCTATTTTTATACAAAAGGAAGGAGATTCCCTCCCTCCTTCCTTATTTTATTTAGATAAAGCTTCTATAATATCAGCTTTTTTCATACCTGTAGTAGAAATATTTTTTGACTTAGCTATTTCTTTTAATTCAGCAACTGTCATTTTACTATAGTCTACACTCTCTTCTTTAACTTCTTCTTTTGCTTCAACTTTAGTTTCAGCTTTCTCTTCTACTACTTCCTCTTTTTTTACTTCTTTTTTAATTTCTTTTCTAGCTTCTCTCTTTGCTTCTTTTTTATCTTTCTTAGCTTTATCTTCCTCAGTAACATAATCAATTACTTCATTACCATTAACTTCTGCAATAGCATTAGTTAAAGCTCCAATAAGTAATTTAACACTTCTTACAGCATCATCATTACCAGGAATAACATAATCAACCATATCTGGATCACAGTTTGTATCAACTACACCAAATACAGGAATATTTAAGATTCTAGCTTCTTTAATAGCAATCTCTTCTTTCTTAGGATCAACTATAACTAAAGCTTGAGGAAGTTTCTTCATATCTCTAATTCCTCTTAAGTTCTTATTAAGTTTCTCATACTCTTTCTTAAGACCAATTACTTCTTTCTTAGGTAATGCATCGAATGTTCCATCCTCTTCCATTTTTTCGATTTGTTCCATTCTTCTAACTCTTGATCTAATAGTTCTAAAGTTAGTTAATGTACCACCTAACCATCTTTCATTAACAAAGTACATATTAGTTCTAATAGCAGATTCTTCTGCAGCTTCCCCAGCTTGTTTCTTAGTTCCAACAAATAGAACTTTTCCTCCATCTTCTGCTATTGCCTTTAAAGCTTCATAAGCTTTATCTATACATTTAGATGTTTTTTGTAAATCTATAATATAAATATCATCTCTAGTTGTATAGATATATTCTCCCATCTTAGGATTCCATCTTCTTTTTTGATGTCCAAACTGAACACCAGCTTCTAATAAATAATTCATTGATACTACGCTCATATTTTAATCTCCTTTTCGTTTTAATCTTCTATTTTGTTCTAAAAATTATCACTGATTATACTATAGTCAGCACTAGATAATTCAATTCCAAAATATGTTTATTTTTTTAAAGCTTCAATTATATCAGCTTTTTTCATACCTGTAGTTGCAATACCTTTTTCTTTAGCAACCTCTTTAAGTTCTGCAACTGTCATTTTACTATAGTCTACTTTCTCTTCTTTTTTAGTCTCTTTCTTAGTTGTAGTCTTTTTCTCAGTAGTCTTTACTTCTTCTTTAGTACTACTACTCTTAACAGATACCTCATTAGTAGATTTAACTTCATTTACTTTTATTTTACCTTCTTTACCTTTTTTAGCAACTTCTACTAATTCAGTAAATGCTTTAGGATCATTAATAGCAATCTCACTTAACATTTTACGGTTAACTTCTACACCTGCTTTATTTAATCCTTCTATAAATCTAGAATAACTAATACCATTTTCTCTACATGCTGCATTAATTCTAGTTATCCATAATTTTCTAAACTCTCTTTTCTTTTGCTTTCTATCTCTAAAAGCATATTGACCAGAATGCATTAATTGTTCTTTAGCACTCTTATAAAGTCTATGTTTACTACCAAAGTATCCTTTAGCTTGTTTTAATACTTTCTTATGACGAGCTTTTGTAACTGCTCCATTCTTAACTCTTGCCATCTTTACATCCTCCTTCTTTTATTAAATAATGTTCTTTAAACGATTTTGATCTGCTTTAGATAAGCTAGATGCACTTCTTTTCTTTCTATTAACTTTTCTTGACTTATATCCAGTATTATGTCTACTTCCTGGATGTCCTATTTTATAGTCATTTTTTCTTTTCTTAAATACTTTCTTACTACCTTTATGTGTTTTTAATTTAGGCATTATAATTCCTCCTTCTACTTATCTTTCTTTGGTACTAAAAACATTGTCATAGTACGACCATCTAACTTTGGATGTTGATCAATTGTTGCATAATCTAGAGTCCTATTAGCAAATTTCTCTAATACTTCTTTTCCAAGTTCAGTATGAGCCATTTGACGTCCTTTAAATCTAATTGTAAGTTTAATCTTATCACCTTTTTGTAAGTACTTAATGACATTTCTAAGTTTAGTCTCAAAGTCTCCTACATCAATAACAGGAGATAATCTAAACTCTTTTAACTCAGCTTGACTTGCTCTTTGTTTTTTCAAAGCCTCTTTTTCTTTCTTCTGTCTTTCGTAACGGTATTTATTATAATCCATTACTTTACAAACAGGCGGATTTCCATTAGGATTCATTAAAACTAAATCTAAATTAGCATATTTTGCAAGTGTTCTTGCATCTTCTATAGATTTAATTCCAACTTGTTCTCCATTAGGACCAATAACTAATACTTCTTTAGCTCTTATTTGCTCATTAATTAATTGACTCTTATTATCTTTTGCTATAATTAACACCTCCATATAATTAAGAAAAGTGGATATATTTATACCCACTTAAAAACCAAAATAATAATGTATTATTATATCTAATCTTGGCTTTTTACCTATTGACTTACTTATCAATCAGGTGGTGGGGTATCCCATCTCTTTCCTTTTCTTCAAGTATTGTATGCTAAAAAACTAAGTTTGTCAACAATTTTAATCAAAAAATATTGATTTTTTTAGAGTTTTAGTTTATTATAAAGTCACTACAAAAAATATTTTGTATAATTCGATTGTAGTTTTGATATAATATTAATGTAGATAATATCATATCTACAATCTTGGTCTATTATTTATAATGGATCAAACCCGTGTTGGCACCATGTGCCGCTTAAAAAAGTAACCCTTATGGTTGCTTTTTTAATTTAAAATCTCTTTTTACTTAATTCTTTCAAAATTCTCCGCATATCGTTATCTGTAAAAAAAACTTTTTCCCCTTTAGTAAATTTCATCTTATGCTTATATTTATAATCATATTTATCAATAAATGTTAACATATCAGACACTTGAAACAATCTCTTTTCTTTATGGTCAAATTCCACTTTATGTTCAAAATTTTCAAACTGAGAAAAAATAGAATCTAATATTACACCTAATGTTTCTTGACCATTATCATAATACATAACTATCTTATCAAATTTATTAAAGTAATTTTCATTTTCTTTTATCATTTTATTAATCTCAAAAGCTAATTGTTGACGTAATATTCTACTATTATTAGTATATTTCTTATCAATTATTATTGTACGATATCTAACAGCTATTCTCCTAGAAAATTGATATATTGAATTAAAAATACTTTTTCTTGTTTTAATATCAAAATTTTTATAATCGCCTCTATGCATAATTAAATCCGCCATATGAATCATATCAGTATAACCAATTTGCTCTAATTTCCTATTAAGTCTTAAAAGCTCTTTAGAAATATCATCAGCTTGTTCATGAAAAGTAAAAGAAACACCATATAATTCAGAAGAACCTTTAGCAAAACCAAATTCTCCAGTTTCATCCACAAATATATTAAGTCTTCTCAAGATATCACCTACTTATATTAGTTATTTTGGAAAACTACATTATATTCTCTACATTTTTCTTCTAACAAAGGAAAATTACAACATCTATTATATATACTAGTAGGTAACTTTTTATTCATATAATTAAGGTACAAATTGCTAGCTTTTCTATAAAGACTAGCTCTTCGACGATTAAGAAAATATAATTGTTCTTTTAACATCTTTCTATATAGTTCTTCTTTTTTAACACTAGTTTTACTATCTAAGTCAATCATAATTACATTATTAAGTGTTACAGGTAACATATTATTAAAATTAACTGCTCCTAACTCTCCATTTTTTAACTTCAAAAAGTCAACATTATCATGCATTTTTAAATATTTAGCTTTAGGACTAGAAAGAGGAGCAAAATATTTGAAATCATTAACTTCAAATAATACCCCTACAAAAGGACGATTCTTTTTTCTATCATAATTATATGGAACTTTAGAATCATATTTTCTTAAATAATCACAATACTTTGAATCTAATTTTACTAACATTAACTTAGGTCTCATAATTTATACCTCCTCAATTAATTAGTTATTATATATTAGAAAACAAATGTTTGCAATACTAAAATGATAAAAACTAGAGTTTGCTCTCTAGTTCCTTTTTTAAGTTCCTATTATAGTCGGAATCACTGCTTTTTTAAGTTCCTGTTATAGTCGGAATCACTGCTTTTTTTAGTTCCTGTTATGGTCGGAATCACCAGCTTTTTTACAACACATAATCACTTGTGTAGCTATAATATAACATCTAACATAATCTTTGTCAATAAATTATTTCTTGGCAATATCTTCATTCTTATTTCTTAGTTTTACTATAGATATAACTAGCAAAACTATATCAATAATTAAAGGTATTCCAAATATATATAAAATGAAAAGTAAATCAGTTCTAAATTGATCTCCCCAATTATGAGCATCAATACCAAGCATTGGATGAGGATATTCCATATTAATACAGCAGATAACATCAATAACAAGATAAATAATAAATAAAATCAATAAACTAATAGTAATATTCCTTATAACTTTCCATTTTTTTCACAATACAAAACTCCTCTATATTTAAAACCTGTTATTACCTCCTTTTCACTAAAGAAAAAAACTCATTAGGATCAAAAGTTGTTTTTAAAAATATTTTCTTTTCCACATTGTTATCTAAATAAGTAATAACTATTTCATAACTATCATAAAACTCAGTCTTTTCATTATTACCATTACTATTAAATAATTTAGAGTCGCTCATTAAAGTTCCAACATTTCCAAACATCGCCGTCAATAACAGCATATTCGCTACTTCATCATTTTTAGGTTCAACTCTATTAGTAGAAAATAAAACTTGTTTTTTAATATTAATATCTTTAATAAAATCACAAGAAATATTATAATTATCTGCTTTTTCTCCATTAACTATATAAAAAGATAACTGTTTCTTAGAATCATCATAAATAACAGAACATTCACTCATACTAGGTAAAGCTTTAAAACCTGAAACATAAGTTGCAAGAATATATTTAAGGTTTGTATCTTCCATCTCCTCTAATAATTTATCTTCATTTTCATTAACTTTATTTTCATTTTCTTTTTTAACTTCTTTTTTCATAGGTATAAATATATTAATAAGCAAACATAGAAAAGCTGCTAAAAAGCAAAAAGAACCGTCACCTAATGTATAAGACATTGTATAAGCTAGATAAATATAATAAAAACATAAAATATTTAAAAGTAATAAGATAACCCAAGTTATATAGAATAATATTTTTCTATTAGTAAATACCATATAAACATATAAAAAACCAACAACAACAGAAATATAAATTAAAGTTAAAACATTCCCATCAAACTCTGGAAATGGATATATAAAAATATTTCCACTACAGAGTGCTGCAAATATAAAAAGTAAATATAATCCAGCTAAAACCCTTTTACTCTTCATTTAAAATAACCTCCATTTTTTTCTTTAATATTAACCTAGAACAAATTGTAACAAATAACATTATTATATTAAGAATACAACCACAAAAACTAAATAATAATTGAGTAACATATGTTAAACCAGGCATCAGACCATATCCAGGTAAATTATCATAATAATTAAACATAATTATAGAAATTATAATGAAACAAATCTCCAAAATTATATTAATTAACCAATATTTATTTTGTTTACTTTTTATAAATTTTACTAATAAAACAATTTCAATAATAAACACAGATAAATATGATATTAATAAAATTAAGCTTACCAAACTATTCATATTTCCTCTATTCATCTTTACTCCAACCTTTTATTATTAAATAATAATTTTTCCCTCTCCTTAGCTTTCTCCATAAAACACTCAAATATCTTCTTAGAATTAACATCATCACTAATAGTTATCTCTGGATGCCACTGTACCCCTAAACAGAAGTCATAATCTTTTAACTCTACCGCTTCAATCACTCCATCAGAACTCTTGGCAACCACATTACACTCTTTAGTGTAGTCCACACATCTTAAATGATGAGAGTTAACCATTATCTCTTCACTACCTAATATCTTATATAAAAGACTATTTTTATCGATAGTAACATTATGAGCAGGTGCTGCATAATCTTCTTTATAATGTAATTCTTTATTAGGAACATCCAGTAATTTAAAGTTATCTATTTTATAGTTAGCAATCATCTGCATACCTAAACATACCCCAAATATTGGAATATTTCTTTTAAGACAAAAATGTAAGACATAATAATCATATTTAGTAATCTTATCTCCACCAGGAATAAATAATCCATCTAACTTTTCTATCTGATATAAAATCATTTCTTGTTCCATCCCAGTTAAATTAGGAGCTTCACTACTCTTAGTAGTAAAATAATCTATATCTTGAGGAGGTGTTAACATAATAGGTACACCTCCTGCTTTAATAATCGCTCTTCTTGTACTCTCCATACAGTATTCTATAGGTGTACCATTTTCATTAACACCACTTCTAGTTAAAATACCAATAATAGGACCCATTAGAATTTAATCCTCTCTTCAATATATGGAATAACTTCATCTAACTTTAACGTTACTTGTTCCATAGTATCTCTATCTCTTAAAGTAACAGTGCCATTATCTATTGTATTATCATCAACTGTTAGACTAAAAGGTGTTCCAATAGCATCTTGTCTTCTATATCTTTTACCAATAGAACCTGCTTCATCATAACTAACAGAAAACTCTTTAGATAACATTTTATAAACATCTATTGCCTTTTCACTATGTCTTTTCTTAATTAAAGGTAATATTGCAACTTTATAAGGAGCTAGATAAGGATGAAGTTTTAATACTTCTCTTTCACTACCATCTTCTAGACTCTCTTTATTATAAGCATCACAAAGAATACTAAGCATAAGTCTATCAACACCAACACTAGGTTCAATTACATAAGGAATATATTTTTCATTAGTAGTAGGATCTAAATATTCAAGACTTTCCCCAGATACTTTTTGATGGCTAGATAAATCATAATCAGTACGACTAGCAATTCCCCATAATTCTCCAAATCCAAAAGGAAAGTTATATTCAATATCAGTAGTAGCATTACTATAATGACTTAACTCTTCTTTTTTATGATCTCTAAGTCTTAAATTATCTTTATTAATACCAAGACTTAATAAGAAGTTATAACAATACTCTTTATAGTATTTATGCCAATCTAACTCCGTTCCAGGTTTACAGAAAAACTCCAACTCCATTTGTTCAAACTCTCTTGTTCTAAAAATAAAGTTACCAGGTGTTATTTCATTTCTAAAGCTCTTACCAATTTGTCCAATTCCAAAAGGAATCTTAAGTCTCATACTTCTTTGCACATTTAAAAAGTCAACAAATATACCTTGAGCAGTTTCAGGTCTTAAATAGATTGTACTCTTACTATCTTCAGTAACACCTTGAAAAGTCTTAAACATTAAATTAAACTCTCTAATATCAGTATAGTCCATCGCTCCACAGTTAGGACAAACTATATTATGATCTTTAATATATTTCATCAATTCTTCATGGTTCATTCCCCCAGCATCTTCTACTCCATCAGCTTCCACCAACTTATCTGCTCTATGTCTTGTCTTACATTTCTTACAATCTATTAAAGGATCAGAAAAAGTTGCTAAATGTCCACTCGCTTCCCATACCTTAGGATTCATTAAAATAGCAGAATCTAGGCCTACATTATTAATATCTTCTTGAACAAACTTCTTTAACCAAGCACTTTTAATATTGTTCTTTAAAAGCATCCCAACAGGACCATAATCCCAAGTATTAGCAAGACCTCCATATATCTCACTTCCTTGGAATATTATTCCATATTGTTTACAATAATTAACTAAATCTTCCATCTTAATATTACTCATTATCTTACTCTGCTCCTTTCTTCAACATTATTTAATTTATTTTCTACTTTTTCTAAATGTTCTTTCAATTCCAAAGGACTTTTAACTTCTTTAAAATAATATTCTCCTTTACTAGCAAGTCCTTCTTTATATCTTCTTCTTAAATCATCTATTATTTTATCATAAACACCATCAACATTAACAAGTACTAGTTCTTTCTTTTTATCATCAGTTTCTATCTTATTATTTAAAAAAGAACAAAATTCAGAAAGAGTACCTGTCCCTCCATCTAAGAAAATAATGACATCACTATTTTCATAAATCTTTTCAGCTCTTTCAAAAGTAGAACTAACCTCTACTTTAACATCAGCAGTAGTTCTATCAAGCTCAAGACTATTACCAACAGTTATAAGCATATTACCATTTTCCCTTAAAATTTCCTTAACATCTCTCATAGAACCAGTCTCACCTGCTCCCATAACAAATGTATATCCCATATCTGCTATTTCACTAACTGCCCTAGAGTTATTTAAACGAGACTCCATACTAGCAGTATCTCTACTTCCACACATAATTCCTACATTCATTTAATTACACCTCCGGTTATACTCCTTGTTCATACACATATTATATATATTATAATTCTAAAAGTCTAGGTAAAAATATTGATATCCCTATAATAACTGCAAATATCGCAGCAACTAAAACTGCACCTGCTGCTGCATCTTTAGCAACTTTCGCTTTCGCTTTCTTCTCTTCAGTTACAAGGTCAACTACATTCTCCAGTGCCGTATTCATAAGTTCTAAAGAAAGAACTAAAGCAAATAGTACGAAACATACTCCCCACTCTACAAAAGTAATTTTAAAGACTATCCCTGCAATAATAACAAGTATCATTACAAGAAAGTGAATTACCATATTTCTCTCATGTTTTAAGGTATAAAGTATTCCATTAAATCCATATGATAATGTTTTAAGTAAAGGTTTCTCTTTTTCTTTAGGTTTAAATGTCGCCTCAAAAAAGTATATCAATACTAAAAGTATTACAAGTCCTAAAATAACCCCTCCAACTACATCAGTTAAATAATGAACATTAAGTATTAATCTACTTAAACAAATCAAAACAATTAATGTAGTTAAGAATGTTGTTCCTATCACTTTATATTCTTCTTTACACTTACTTCTTCTAAGTAAATATATTAAGAATCCATAATAAGTAGTCGCAATTAAACTATGTCCACTAGGAAAACTATAACTAGAAAGTATTTCACTTCCAATCAAAGGTCTCTCTCTTAAAAAGATATTCTTACTTAATATAATAATACCAGCACTAATTAAGGTATTAATTATCACAAATATTCTCTGATGATTAGTATTAAGTAAAAATATCAAAATTAAAGTAATAATAATTATCGCTTGACTAGATGCTAGTGATGTTACGACATTAGAACACACTGTTAAAAACTCTACATTGCTAGTAGATAACACATTATAGATATTATAATCTATCACTCCTGTTATATCTAAAAGTACACAAATAGTTAAAATAACAAATAAACTTAAAAGAATTATTATTTTCCTCTTCATAAACTATCACTACCTTATTTTAATTTTATCACATTCTTTAACATTTTTTTACTATTTAAATAAATTCCTGTATATCTATCATAATAATCTTCTAAAAATTTATTTATTTCTTCATTAACTTTAGGATTAACATCTATCTTTGTAATTTTCTCTAAATCAACATAGTAATACATCTGTAAAAGCTTAATTGCCTTTTCACTATAATATCCTTCATTCTGATAACAGTCTTTACAAATAAATCCCCCTGCTGTGGGACTTAAACTAACTATATTAGTAGTTTTTCCACAGACTGCACAACCTGTAACTATAGGACTTACCCCTAAAAAATCTAAATATTTAAGTTCTAATATATTAGTAACAACAGAAAGATTAAGACCACTCTCAATTTTTTCTAAAGCACTAACTATCAAAGATAAGATACTACTATCTTTAGATTGTTTAACTACCTGTCTTGTAAGGTCTAATAAGTATGATGCATACACAACATTTTCTAAATTCATAATAGTCTTAGGATAATCACTAATAACATCAATACTGATTAAGGTAGATAAACCATTCTCTTTATAATAGAAATGAAATGTTCCATACACTAACTTTCTAGAAGCACCTCTAAGTTTACTTTTTAAGTTTCGACATCCTTTAGATATAATCCCAATAAGACCATATTCACTAGTCAAAACATTTAATATTTTACTAGAATCACTATAATTAGTCTCGTTTAGAACTAGTCCTTTCACGTCCACTATCTTCATTATCAACACTACCTTCACTTTCTTTTATAGACTTTGCTAAAAGAAAATATCTAATATCTCCAGTTTTCTTAAATAAATTCCAAACTTTTTCATAATTATTCATATTATCACCTATTAATATAATGATTAATAAGTAATTTTTTTATTCATCTTTACTATCAATTCCTAGTTCTATTAAATATTTCTCTTTATCACGCCAATTTTCTATTACTTTAACATGTGTCTCTAAAAATACTTTCTTACCTAAAAACTCTTCCATATCATTACGAGCTAAAATGCCTATACGTTTTAACATATTACCATTCTTACCAATAATAATTTTCTTTAAGCTCTCTTTATCAACAACTATCAACACTTGTATATGTACTAAGTCATCATATTCTTCAAAATTCTCCACGTAACAAGTAACACTATGAGGAATCTCTTGTTTAGTTAGCATCATTATTTTCTCACGAACAAATTCCCCCATAATAAACTTAACTGAGACATTAGTAAGTTCATCATTTGTAAATATCGCTTCATCAAGTGGTAAATATTTTTTAAGTGTTTTAATTAAATCATCTATCGCTTTCTTCTTTAAAGCAGATATTGGAATAATCTCATCAAAGTCATACAAACTTTTCGCTTCATCTATTACTTTAAGCAGTTTCTCACTTCCTACTTTATCTATTTTATTTAAGATTAAGAAAACTTTAGCATCTTTATTCTCTTTAATTTTATTTAAAACAAACTTATCTCCTTTACCTATTCCACTATTAACATCTATAAGTAATAAAATAATATCAGCATTATCTATATTCTGATAAGCTTTTTTATTCAAAACACTACCAAGTTTATTCATAGGTTTATGAATACCTGGAGTATCTATAAAGACAATCTGTGCTTCATCATCTTGATAAATTCCTTCTATAATATTTCTTGTTGTTCCTGCTTTATCTGTAGTAATAGCAAGTTTCATATTAAGTATTGCATTTAATAATGTACTCTTACCTACATTAGGTCTCCCCATTATTGATACAACTCCACACTTCATAAAATTACCTCCTTTATTTATAAATTTAACAATTCACTAATATCATTTATTTTATAATCAAAGCTTTCTACCTTGCCAAAGCCATACGCTGCATATACAAAAGGAATACCTGCATAATTACTTGCTTCCATATCACCTTTAGTATCTCCAACATATATAGGATTTTTCAAATTATTGCGGTCTATAACAAGCTTAATATTTTCTCCCTTACTTAAAAGAGTATTCCCGTAACTTTCATAATCACTAAAATAATCTTTAAGTCCACTTGTATTTAAAAAAGATTCAATATATCCTTTAACACAATTACTAACGATATATAACTTATATTTTTTACTTAACTTTATAATAGTATCTCTAGTATTAGGATATAATGTTCCTCCTTCTTTTAACAAGTTTTCCACATTTTTATTAAAAGCTTCATTAGCATACTCTTCCCCTTTTTCTCTTGGAAGATATCCATAATATATATTAATAATTTCATCTGATGTTTTACCCATTGCCGATTCAATTTGTTCTATTGTAACATCTCTAGTAATATCACTATGTCCTTCTTTTACAAATCTAGTCGCTTTAAGACAACTATCAACAGTATTCCACAAAGTTCCATCTAAATCAAAGATTATTGCATCTATTTCTTTGTTTTTCATACCTATCACTCTTTTCAATGTTTTATTATTTTTCTTCTTTACTCATTTCTTCTAACAAAAATTCTAGGAAACTTTGCAAAAGAATTCTTGCATATTTCAGTTTTAATTTGGTCAAATTCGACCAAATTAAATTCTCTATTATGTAATTATTTCTAAAGTCATATACAATCAATTGTACTTACTTTATGAAAACATTCTTTTAACATTACGTGTTCCTTCTTTTTGAACTAGTGCAAAAATTGCACTAGTTGACTTTTCTTCAAGTTCCAAATCAGCATAAATATTTTTCAAATGCTTTGTTATAACAGTTCTATCGACATCATATAAATCAGCAATTCCTTTTTGTGTTAACCACAAGTCCCCTTCACGGGATCTAACTCGAATACCTTCACTATGACTTTGCCTTTCAAAAATCAAAAACTAGAGCACTGCTGCTTCTAACAACTAAATTTTTCTCCAAGAGTATCTCCTCCTAACTTATTATTAAATTTTACTATTCATTATTATGATATACAATCTCTTAAAAAGTTTTTTCAAAATTTAGAAAAAACTTCAATACTCTTAGATTTATAATTATTAAAATAATTCCATAATTCTAGGTATAAAAATCATCAAAGCTATAATTGCACTAGTTAAAGTCAATATAAACTCTGCCGCTGATGCTGTATCTTTAGCAACTTTAGCAAGAGGATGAAACTCTTTAGTAACAAGGTCAACTGTACTTTCTATCGCTGTATTTATAAGTTCAACTACTAAAGTTAACCCAATAATTGCAATTATAATTAACCACTGTGTCAAAGATATTTTAAGTAAAAAACTTAGCAATAACAAAATAACCGTACATACTAAATGAATATATACACTCTGTTCATTTTTATATGCAACCTTTAACCCATTCCAAGAATTCTTAACACTAGCAAAAATCCTCTTAATACCAAAACTTTTATTATTTCTATCTGGTGATGCCATATGCCTTTAAAACCTCCTCTTGTTTTTTAAACATAACTTCTGCCTCTTCTTCAGTCTCATGATCATAACCTAACAAATGATAAAGCCCATGAACTGCTAAAAAACATAGTTCCCTCTCCAAAGAATGTCCATACTCCTTCGCTTGTTCCTTCGCTTTATCTAAACAAATATAAATATCTCCCAATAATCTTGTCCCATCAGGAATAACCATACTTTTCTCATCTTCTAGAGCAAAACTAATAACATCAGTTACCCTATCAATCCCCCTATATTCTTTATTTAATTTATGAATATAAGAGTTATCTACAATTATTATACTACAATTTGCCTTTTTTAATCTTTCAATTTCGAAAGCCTTATTAATAACCTTTTCTATTATCTCCTCATAAGGAAACTCTTCATCTGTCTCATTATAGATAGTAACCTCATTCAAATTAAACACCAGTCCTTTCTAATGCCTATAATATATCATAAAAAAAGAAGTTTTTAAAGTAATGTTATTAATCCCACTAAAAGAATAATAGACACTAAATTCAAAAACCACTCTCTTTGTAATACCCTAGGACACATATCCCCTATCTTCAAAATAACAATATATAAATAATGACCTAATATTCCTCCTACTATATTTAACAAAATATCATCTATATCAAAAACTCTACCTATCATTAACTGAGTAGACTCAATTGTTAAAGATGCCACTGCTGTTAGTATAAATATTGGCAATAATTTTTTTTCTTTTAAAAAGTAACTAGTAAAGAAACCATATGGTAAGAACATAATAATATTACCCAAAACATTCTTTAAAAATAATCTACTTCCTAAATCATATCTAAACATCTCTCTAAAAGGAATTAAATTATTACTAGAAATATTATTATTATCTTGAAAAGTAACTACTTGGAACAAACATAGTATATAAATGATAAATGACAAAGAAATCAATTCCTTATAAAAACAAAACTCTCTTTTATTTTTAACTATATCAGCAACTCTTAAAGTAATTGCAACCACTACTGATATTATTATCATTGGTAGACTAAATTCAAAAACATTACCAATAGTACGACTTAAACTTGTAAACATTTATATCACTTTCCCTCTTCTAGTTACTTTCTTCTTCTAATTTCTTATTTTCTTCTTCAATATTAAAGTCTTTTAAAGATTTATAACTAGTAATATCTTCTTCTACTTTAAAAAATATTTCTATATCTATTCTATCAGTATTTTCCTCTCTTTTCAAAACTTTTTCAGAAAGTATTTTAATATCATTGCCTAATTTATTTTTTAACTTCTCCACTGCTAACGGTTTTATATTCTCTTCATAATTTTCACTAAAGTCTATATCAGTAGTCTTAACCTCTTCTTTTTTCGTTAAATTAATACTAATAGGTAACAAAGGATGTTTATAAAGAATTTTTTTTGTATCTTTTGAATGTTTATATTTTGAAAAATCTGTAATAGCAATATCATCACTTAAAAAGCTAATTTCAAGTACATTTTTATTATTACCAGTTTTCATCTCTTCATGATAAGTAAGTGGCAAAGAAAGTGCTACTTTATACCAAATCTCTGCATATACTCTTCCTTCCGCTCTTACTTTACTAACAATATTACCATTATTTCTGATAAGACCACTTATTAAAGTATCACCTTTCTTAACATAAGTATTCTTCTTAGTAACAACTTCCCCACTCTCTGCTTCAATCCTTGTAATTAACCCTGTTTTTTTAGCAATAATATCCCGAGGCTCTGTTTCTTTTTTAATATCATCTTTAACTCTTCTAATAAGTTTAACCTCATAACTAACACCTTTCTCTTCTATCTCTATCCACTCTAATATATCTTTTTCTTTAGCAAGAATCTTCTCTTCAATCTTTTCTTTTTCCTTATAACTTATCTTAAAACCATATTTTTTAAGTCCCAACTCTTCTAAATCAGAAATTACCAGCTCTCTTAACTCACTATCAGTATCAATTACTTTAATAGAAAAGACTATATTAGTAAGAAGATTAAAGAAAAGAAACCCAAGTAAAACCATTACTACAAAAAACTTTCTAGTCTTAATAAAATGAACTACATTAAGAAGTCCCTTTCTTTTAACTATCTCTATTTTATAAGTAGTACTAATCTTTAAAAGATTATCATAATCTTCTTCCAAGACTTCTATTACAATAAAGTCTCTTCCTCTTTTAAGCATCTTAAAATTAATACTAAATCTAACTAATAACATTAAAAAGGTATCTATTCTCTTACCAGTTATTTTTAATATATAACTACTCATATTTAATCTCCAAGTTATCTAATCTGCCTAATATTAATAACTCCCTATCTGCTAACTTATTTAAAGAAAAATCTCTTCCTTCTAATGTTATCTTACAAGATTTAGCTTTTATAATTATTTTATTACTACCAAGTGTTAGGATTTTAAAATAATTAGTAATATGAATTTTCTTATCATATATATCAATATGAAAATCTATAGGGTCTAAAAAGTTTCTTAAATAATTATAAGCCATAAAACTTCACCTATAGCATTTTATGTTTTTAAACGGAAAAAAAGAAAAGAAAGATTAATCTCTTTCTCTTCTTCTCTTACGTTCATTTTTACGAGCATTCTTAATGGCTTCTTTCTTAGCCTTTCTTCTTCTTACTCCTGGTTTATCATAAGCATCATGCTTCTTTGCTTCAGAAGGGACACCACTACGAGCTAATTTTTGTTTATATCTTTTAATCGCTCCATCAAGATTACCGTTTTTTACAGTTACCTGTGCCATTGCTATTATCCCTCCCTTCACGTTTTACTACAACTGATTATAACACTAAGAACATTTAAAGTACAACATTTTTTTGACATTTTTTACATTTTTTGTAACATTTCTCCTAAAAATAGACCAAAATTATAAAAAGTAAGGACTAATATAACGTTAAGTAAGCTAAAACCTACTAATCTTATAAATCTCTTTACTCTAAGGGACATATATCACCACTCCCTATTCTTCTAAGAGAACTTCCTAACTTTCTACCTGCTAATATTAATATTTCAATTAAGTCTCCTACATATTTAATAGCAGTTGATGTTAAAGAAAAACCTCCTTTAATATTTTTTAAGTCTTTAACTGATAAATCTTTCATTTTAATCACCTCCTCCACATGGTTCTGGATTAGTAAAGCCACTAATTACTCCCACCACAAAAGAAATAATTATAGATACCCCAATTCCTATAACAGCAGCAGAAATAGTCGCTCCCCCTTTAATATTCTTCATTTCATTTTTTGTTAATTCTTTCATTTTACCCTCCAACTATCTATTATCAAACTAAGTATTGTCACCCGTTTATTAGGTAAAAGTATTATCATATCATCATTAACTAATTTAAAAGACTTTTCTAATTCTAAAGTTAAGATAACCCCCTCTTCAAAATTATCTTTACTATTTATTTTATAGTTATATTTCAAAGTATCATAATAGAAGAAGTTATTATCTTCAAATAATTCTAAGTCTAAAGTAGTAAAAACAGTAACAACATCATCATCTATATTTAAAATACTAACAGAATTATAAGTCCATAGTTTAATAGAGACTAACAGATAAAAGAACACTATAGTTAAAAGAAAGACAACAGTTATAGATACTAAAAGCATTCCTTTCTTCTTATAATTCTTCATGACATTTACCTTTCTCTAAATAAAATACTCTATTAAACAAATCTTTATTATTAAGACGATGAGAAATATAAATAATTATCTTATCTTGATAGTAATTTATAATATTTTTTAATATCTCTCGTTCTAAAGCAACATCAACATTACTAAGACATTCATCTAATATATAAATATAACTAGGCTTAAACAAAGCTTGAGCAAGATTAATTCTTGACCTTTCCCCCATACTAATATTTTCCCCACCTTCCAAAAGAACAGTATCAAGACTATAGTTCTTATCATTAAATAACTTCTTTACCCCCGTAATAGATAAAAGTGTATTTTGATTAAAATAAGGCTTTCTAGATAAATAAATATTATCTTTAATATTAGTATTACTAAACATCTCTTTATTAGACACATAAGTAACAATATTTCTAAGGTCTGCAAGATTATAATGAGTCAAGTCAATATTACCAAGTTTAATATGTCCAAACGATAGTGGTAAGAATCTCCCTAATAATTTAACAAGAGTACTTTTTCCACTACCAGAATCTCCATAAATAAATACTTTATCCCCTGCTTTAATCTTCATATTAATATTATTAAGTACAAGATTATCTCTATATTTAAAGTATAAATTAGATATAGTTATATCCATATTTTTAGTAAGGTAATTAGAATTAGGAAAAGGTAACAGCAATTCCTTCTCATAATTAAAGATATAATCTAATCTCATCTTTATTTTTCTAGCATTCTGATATTTTAATATAATTAAAACTAAGTTTTCTACATTCTTTAAACCCATAAAGATAAAACCTTCGAGTAGTAAAAATGTCGCTAAACTTATTTTAGTTGTTGTTATTAAAAGAATTCCTCCTACTCCTAAAACTAACAAGTAGATAGCACCTTCTAACAAGCTTAAGATATTTCTTATAACCTCACTATATCTACTTACTCTATAACTTTCATCTTCTAAAGTATCTGTTACTTTTCTAGTCCTCTTAAACATCACCTCTTCTAAATGTAGACCTTTAATCTTATCATTATTAACTACTACCTGCTGTAACTTACTATTATAATTATCTCTAACTTTATAATATTTAGATAACAACCTAATACTTAAGCTCTTCTGAGAATAGATAAATATAAGTAAAATAATACTACTAACTATAAGAATTAAAGCTAAAGAGCTTGACAAGCTTAAAAAGAATAAATAGATAAACGCCAAGATGATAATACTGTTAATAAATGTTAATACCCCACTTAATAATGAATCAGCAAAAGTATCAATATCATTAAACAAAGATATAATAATCCCCCTTTCCTTAGTTTGATAGTATAAATTAGGAAGTGATAATAACTGTTTAGTTAAATTAAGTTTTAACTGATAACTAAATTTCTTTGTAAGTTTCATCGTAATAAGCTGTATAAAATAGGCATAAAAAGTCTTTAATACTAAAAGGTAAAGAAAGATAAAGAGTAAAACTACTAAATTATAAGTAGATTTAACTGTTAAAGCATTATTAATAATTATCTTTAAAGAAAACAAATTCAATAGTTCAAGACTAATACTAAGTATTATAGAGATTATCATTAAAACAAGAATATTTTTATTACTAGTTATTAATTTAAGTATCTCATTTTTAATAGTTTTAACCTTTACAAATCTCTTAATACTAGCTGTTTTCTTAACAAAAAGATAATTACCTGTCGATATCTTATTAAACTCATCTATGGAAAGAGACTTAATAAGATTACTAGGGTCTTTAATAATAACTCTCTTATCAGTGATATTGGTAATTACTACATAGTGATAGAGATTTTTCTTATCATCTATCTTTATATGGGCAATTACAGGAAGTGATAATTTAGGTATATCACTGACATTACCCTTCTTACCATAAGCATCAAAGCCAAGGGACAAAAGAACTTCCCTCAGTCCATACATCGTTGTCCCATCATAGATAGTCTCACTAACTCTTTCTAAGTAATCTCTTGAAACATTACAATTATAATATTTAGCCACCATGAGCAGGCAGGAAACCCCACAGTCATAAGTTGATTCCTGCGAAACTAATTTTAATCTTTTTATTATTAACACCTCCTATTATAATAATTAACAATATCTATTTTTTTGCTCCAAAAATTTTTGTTTATCAGTTATTTTGACAAATCTCTTAATATTTAAATGACTGTAATAAAATATGGTTAAGGTGGTAAAGATGCAGTTTGGGAAAATTAGAGATTTAAGAGAAGATCATGATTTAAAACAAATAGACGTTGCTAAAATTCTTGGCGTTAAAAGAACTACCTACGCTATGTGGGAATTAGGTGATGTGAATTTTCCAATAGAGAAGTTAGTAGAACTAGCAAGATATTTTCATACTAACGTAGAATATATGCTTAACTTAACTTCTGATAAAAGAGAAATCATCTATGAAAAAGATATAAGTGTAGAATTTATTGGAAATCAACTTAAAAGATATCGCCTAAAGTTAAAGAAAACACAAAGAGAATTTGCAAAAGTTTTAAACATTAGACAATCTAGTTATTCTTACTATGAAGATGGTAAAACTAGGATTCCAACTAATAAACTTGTTTTATTAGCGATGACATATCACATTCCTATAAATTATATTTGTGGCGGCAAAAGAAAAGAAAATATCAGTGTCACACTATAAAATTTACAAAAAAGTGTTGACAATAGCCTTTTCTTTTCATATAATTGTAAATGTCAATACAAATTGATGTTTACTTATGCGGATGTAGTTTAATGGTAGAACCTCAGCCTTCCAAGCTGACTACGGGAGTTCGATTCTCCTCATCCGCTCCAATTGATAACTAAAAAGAGCTTAGCTATGTACTAAGTTCTTTTTTATTATCTCCCGTAGTCATCTTGGAAGTACAGAGAAAGCACTAAAAAAGATGGTATTAATAAAATATCATCATTTCTGTATATTCTTAACTAATGTTTTCTTTAAAATTCTCTCTCCATTTTTAGCACCAGTCCCTAAAGCAGATATTTCAACTTTTGTTTCTCTTTCTAACCAGTCAAAGTATTCTCTTAAATATCTATTAAAATAATAATCTTCAAAATTACCACTTTCACCTTTAAAGTCTAATCCTAAATGTTGAAAAAAGTTTAAATATAAACTTGATGGAGTATTAATTTGGCAATTTGTTTTTAACTTTTTTATATCTAAATCAAATACTCTTCTCTCCATTTTTGTTACTGTAGTTTGTTCAGACTGATCAAATATAGTATTAGGTGGAAAATCACTATCTATCATTGGAAGTTCAATCAGCTTTGTTTCATATTCAGACAACCCCTTAGATTTATACATTAATCGTTCTAATTCTAATGCTTCAAGTAATGTTATAGTCTCTAAATTCTTTGATTTATAATTATCACCAAAGACTTGTTTTAAACACACTTCCGGACAATGACTAATAATTTTCTTTAGTCTTTTAATATTTAAATAATTAGGAAAACATTCAACATCACCACGGCAAGGATAACTTCCATACATTGATGCAAGATTAATTTGAGTCCAAGTTAACTCTTCACCTTTACCATAATTACCTGAATAAATATATTCACCAGATTTAGTTATATTACTTATTCTTATTGGAAATGGCCTTATAACCATAATTGTTTGTAATAATCTCTCTGCTGAAATTCCAGAATCTGCAAGTAGTTGCATAGTAGAAACTTCTCTACAAACGGTATTAGGATAATGCCCACTATGATTAATATCTAAATCACAACCTTGTGAACCTTCTAATATTACATATTCTAAAGGATTTTCAAGATGTTCATATAATCTTTCATGCCATTCATCATTTAAACAAACAATAGCATTTTTAAAGCTCTTAAAAAACTCTATTTTTTTATCTTTAAGAATTTTCTCACATGTAACAGCATTACCACCTTTAAACGTTGAACCACTTTTAATATGTTCTCTTTCATATTGTTTATGTCTCTCTTCAATTAAAGGAACCATTTCATGTACATAAATTTTTCTATCTCCTATATATTTACTAGCTTGTTCATATTCATTAATAAACACTTCCATATCAATAGCAGAACCTGGTCCTATAAATAACTCTGTATTAGAATTAACTGATGATACAGGGATATTTCTAAAGACAGTAGCATTACCATTGTCATCTACAAAAGTATGCCCTGCATTTGGCATACAATTAGTAATAGCAGCACCTAGGCTAATAGATTTATCAGTTGCTATTTCCCCTACTACTTTAGCTTTACCACAACTACCAGCTTCCCCATCTATTACTGATATAACATTTTTAACCATAACATCCCCCTAATAAATTTTATTTTAAATCATTAATAGACTTCTTGCGAAACTAATTACTACATAATAAAAATATGATATCCTTAT
>CAMMMH010000025.1 GCA_946497955.1 uncultured Mycoplasmatota bacterium
TTAATTTTGAAAATTCGTTAAGTTTTAATATTAAATAATTTAAAGATTAACATCTAGAAGTACCAAAAGAGATTTGGAAGAATAAAAATATTCCAAAAGAGACTAAATATATCTACTCTTACATTTACACCAAGGGATTCGGAAGAATAATAACAGATATAAATGTAGGAGAGATACAGCGAGTAGTTAACATCAAAAACAAAGGTTTGAGAAAAAGTCTTAAGATATTAGAAGAGTTAAATTATCTAATATATCAAGAATACTCAAGCGGAATGTACACAGTAACACTTAACTAAAGAGTCAAAGGACGTTAGTTATAAGAGGCTCAGTAAGATATAAGGCTTATGTTAGAACCTATCTTATAGAAATATAAGATGAATACAGTTTAAACTATAACATATTTCAAAGCACTAAAATGAAATATGAAAAGGGGTAAAAAACATATGTTATAGTTTAAACATATTAAAGGAGATTTTCTCCTTTAGAGGGATTTTGTTTGCTATTTTATGTAATTAGACTTATAAAATGTAAGTCTTTTTTGTTGTTTAATTTAAATAAAGATAGGAGGAATGTTATGAGAATATTTAAATTATATTTACCAATAGAACTATTTGATAGAATTAAATTAATGGCAGATTTCTACCAAATATCTATTTCTAAAATGATGACTCAATTATTGGAAATGGGTTATTTAGAAATATTAAAAATTAATACAAAAGAATTAAGAAAGGAGAATGATAAATGAATTTTGACAAATATTTAAAAATCCCAATGTTTTTAGCTGATGATAAGAACATAGGACATAGCGGTAAATTGTTATACGCTAGACTATTATTACTTACATATAAAGAAGGATATTGTTATGCTGATAATAGTTACTTAGGTAATCTAATAGGAGTAGGATCTAGAAGAATAACTAAACTATTAAAAGAATTATCAAATAATAATTATATAACTATGGAATATAAACATAAATTTCAAAGAAAAATTTACATTAACAAAGATAAATATACATCCGTTACTTTAGAAGAAATCTTCTAATTAATTGGATGTATATTTTATATTCAATGGATCTTTATATCCATAATAATATAATAAATAGAATATAAAAAATATTAATATTATATATTTATTATAAAATTATTTTATATATTTAAAAAGAGAAAGGAAGTTGATATATGCATGATAAAAAAATAATTTTAAACATAAATTTAAATAGGTGGTTTAAATATGGAAGGAGCCTATCTGAATAAAATTTCATTTAAAGATCTTATTTTGAAGTACTTAATCGAAGAGATAATGAAAGAAGAAGGAGTAAACAATAATTAATGATTTGCAATTATTCATTAATGATGTTATCATTCATTTGTCTAAATACCCAATTAAGTAAGAGGATTGGAGGAATGAATGAATAATACTTACTTAAATGGATTAGATTTCAATGTTGGAATCTATATAAGATTATCTCAAGAAGATAAGGACAAAAAATATGAATCTGATAGTGAAAGTGTAATAAATCAAAAGGAATTATTAAGGAATTATGTTAAAAACAATAATTTTAATTTAGTTAAAGAATATGTTGATGATGGATTTTCTGGAACTGATTTTGAAAGACCTGGGTTTAAAAGTTTATTAGAAGATATTAATAATAAAAAAATTAATTGTGTAATAGTAAAAGATTTATCAAGACTTGGCCGTGATCATGTTATGACTGGTTATTATATTGAAACATTTTTCCCAGAGAACAATATAAGATTTATTTCTATATTAGAATCTTTTGATAGTTTTAAAAATCAAGCTAGTAATGATTCTTCAACATTTATAATTGCTTGTAATGATTATTATAGTAAACAAAATTCTATTAAAATTAGAAATGTTTTAAATGAAAAAAGAAAAAGTGGTAAATTTGTAGGAAGTCTTCCATGCTATGGATATATGAGAGATCCAGAAGATAAAGGACACTTAATCCCTAATCCAGAAACTGCTCCAATTGTTAAAAAGATATTCAAGTGGAGAGCAGATGGTATTGGGCCTACCGAAATAGCAAATAGACTTAATAAAGAACATGTAGTTACGCCTAGCGGTTATAAAAAGACTAATTATTCATCTAGATTAATTGATAGAGATAATTGGAATATTTCCACAGTAAAAAAGATTTTAACTAATAGAATTTATACAGGAGATTTAGTTCAACATACCCAAACTAAAGTAAGTTATAAATCCAAAAAGAAAATAACATTAGATGAAAAATTATGGATAGTAGTAGAAAATACTCATGAACCATTAGTTGATAAAGACACTTTTGATTATGTTAATAATTTAAGAAAAAGAAATACAAGAAACTATGAAATTAAAACTAGTAGAGAAAAAAGATTATTAGAAGGTAAATTATTTTGTAAGGAATGTGGAAATAGGCTTACTGTACTTTATAGAAAAAAACAAGATTATTGGTCAGTTAATTGTAATAGATATTCAAGAGATCCAGTTAGAGGTAGATGTTATTCACATTTTTATCCATACAACTATTTAGAAGAACAAGTGTTAGAACAAATTAACAAATCTGTTTCTAAATTAATGAAAGAATTAGATTTAAAACAATTAAATAACGAGATTGTTAAAAATGTCTATAAGGAAACTAATAATATAGATAATGTTATCAAAAATTTGGAAATAGAAAAAGAAAAAATAACTAGGAGAATTACAACTTTATATAATGATAGATGTGATGGAGTAATATCTACTGAAACTTATAAAGAGCTGGCTAAAGAATCAGAAGTAAAATTAAAAGAAATTAACGATTTAATAGCTAATGAAAATATAAAAAAGTACAAAATAAAAAATAAAGCAAATGTTTTACCAGACTACACAAAAAAGATAAAGAAACTATTAGATTTAAATAAACCAAAAAAAGAATTAATAGACACATTAATTGATAAAATAGTTATTGATAAAGATAGGAACATTACTATGTATTTTAAATATGATGTTGTACCAGTAGTTTCTTTCAAATATGATAACAAAAATTTAATAAGAAATCCCTATGGAAGAATAGGAAAAAGAAGTAATAACATATAGTTATAACTTGATTTTTGCAAATAAATAGTCTATAATTAAATTACCTATTAGGTAATTGTACAAGAAAGGAGGAAATGGCTTGCAACTTGAGATTAGTGACAATAAATTACAAAAATTAATTAATGATCCCAATAAACTTATAAAAAAAATAGGTTTAGAAATGGCAAGGAAGATACATCAAAGGTTTAATGAACTTAGAGCATCATCTAACTTCAAAGAATATTTGGATAATGGTATTGGCAAGCCACATCCTTTAACTGGTGATTTAGATAATTTGTTTGGCATAAGTTTAAATAAGAATTATAGACTAATAGTAGAACCATTAACAGATGGTTTAGATGACGAAAGTTTACGTGGATGTAAAAAAATAGATATAAAAGGAGTGATGGATTATCATGATGGAAAACATATATGGCTTATCCCTTGATTTAATCATTCATCCTGGAGAAACAATTAGGGAAATTATTGAAGATAAGAATATGAGTCAAGACGAATTAGCAATTAGAACTAACTATTCAGCAAAACATATTAGTGAAGTATTAAGTGGAAAAAAAGGTATATCTTCCAAATTTGCTAATGCTTTGGAATATGCACTAGGAATATCAACAGAATTTTGGATTAATTTGCAAGGGATATATGATAAACAAATAATAGAATTGGAAAAAATAAATGAAATAACTGAAAAAGAATATTCTGTTTTAGAACAATTAAAAGAAGTGGTTTCATATTGTCATAAAATTAATATATTAGATAATATTTCAAACAAATCAATTAATATATTAAAATTGAGAAAATTTTTAAATATTAATGATCTTGCATCAATTCCTAATTTACCAATACAACAAGTTGCTTTTCGAGGTTCTAAATGTAGTAAAGTAAATATTTATGTTTTATATGCTTGGCAAAAATTATGTGAGTACTTTACTGAGAAAAATAATGTTAAAGTAGATTTTAATAAAGAATTGTTAAAAACAAAATATGATGAAATAAAAAGTACAATGTTTTTAGATCCCAATGAAATGGTTTCAAAATTAAAAAATATATTTAGTGAATGTGGAATTGTATTTGAAGTTGTACGACATTTTACTGGTGCCCCAGTACAAGGGTTTATAAAGAAAAAAAACAATAAAGTCATTTTGTGTATGACAATAAGACAATCTTTTTCAGACATTTTTTGGTTTACTTTATTTCATGAAATATCACATTTGTTAAATGAGGATTTTGAAGATAAATATATAGATTATTCATTTATAGAGAGTGAAATTGAGAATAGAGCAGATAATTTTGCGAGAAACACATTGATTGACAAAAATGATTATGAAAATTTTATTGCAAAAAATGTATTAAACATTTATACAATAAGAGAATTTGCTAAAAAACAAGGTGTGTTACCCGGAATAGTTATTGGAAGAATACAAAATGATAGAAAAGATTATTCTTTTCTAGCAAAATATAGAGAAAAATATGTTTGGCAATAACATTTGAAAGGATGATGTTAATGAAAAGTTATATACAATGTAGTACAAATTCCGAAAAAATAGGTTTGGAATATCCTAATAGATGTCCAATTTGTGGAGATAGTATAATGCCTAGAATGGTTCAAAATTTTCAAAATCTCAAAATTAATATTTATTCTTTTTTATTTGAATGTCCATCCTGTGGAAAAGGTTTTCTAGGTCATTATGAATCAAAAAATGAACTAGAAACATATCAAAATTATAAGTATAACTTGTTAAAATGCATTGGCACATTTCCTAGAGTGCCACAAGAAAGAAAGTTTGATGATAGTTTAAAAAGTATATCACCCAATTTTTGTAAAATTTATAATGAAGCGTTATTTGCTGAAACATATGGATTAAACGAAATAGCCGGTATAGGTTATAGAAAAGCATTAGAATTTTTGATAAAAGATTATTGTATTTATCGACACAATGATAAAGAAGAAAAAATAAAGAAACAATTACTTGGACAAGTAATAAGTGAATTTATAGACAGTACTAAAATTTTAAATCTTTCTAAAGCATCTGCTTGGATAGGTAATGATGAAACTCACTATATTAGAAAATTTGAAGATAAAGATATAAATGATTTAAAAAGATTTATAGATGCTACAGTTGCATTTATAACATATGAGTTAATTTCAGATGAGGCTGAAGAATTAGTTAATTCATAAAGTTTTTTGTACCGCAAACGGTAGGATTAACATAAAAAGATTATAATTACTAATGGAAACTAAACTCACCAGGTGGAGAAGGTGCTGAGGTTATTTATGCTTTGCGTAATAATTCTACTTTAGCACAATCTATTTTGGAAGAAATAGGTAGTGAAGGACAAATTATGCGTAAATACTATCAAAGAAGACTTCCTGAAGATCCGTCAAAAGACTACTATTACATTATTAGAGAAACTACCCCTATGCAGTCAGTGTTAGTTGAATATGGTTTTATTGATAATGCTAATGATAGAGTTAAATTGCAAAATGATTTATTAAACTATGTGGAAGCGGTAGTTAGAGCGGTAGCAGAGTATGCGGGTGTTCCTTATATTCCTCCTGAAGGTAGTGGTAATAACTTCTATACTGTTGTAAAGGGTGATAGTCTTTATAGTATTGCTAAAAAATTTGGAGTAACAGTACAGGCTTTAAGAGATGCTAATAATTTAACAAGTGATACTCTTACTGTTGGTCAACTTCTTAGAATTCCTACTAGTGGTGGTACTGATAATGGAACTGGTGGTAATGTTACTTATACTGTGCAAAGAGGAGATAGTCTATGGAGTATTGCAAGTCGTTATGGAATAAGTGTTAATGATTTAAGACGTGCTAATAACTTAACAAGTGATACCCTTAGTATAGGACAAGTTTTAATTATTCCAGGAGTTAGTAATGGTGAAGAAGATAATGACAATATAACAGGACCTTCTACTACCTATACAGTACAAAGAGGAGATAGTTTATGGAGTATTGGTAATAGATTTGGTGTAACAGTTCAACAACTTAGGGATGCTAATAATTTAACAAGTGATGTTTTAAGTGTAGGACAAGTCTTAACTATTCCTGGTGTTAGTGGAGATGAAGATACTGGTGATAATAATGGAGCAGTATTCTATTACACAGTAGAACGAGGAGATAGTCTATGGAGTATAGCAAGACGTTTTGGTGTTACGGTACAAGAAATAAGAGATGCTAATGATTTAGTTAGTGATACTTTAAGTGTTGGACAATCTCTAATAATCCCTGGTCTTAGTGCAGATGAAGACTTAGAAGATGATAATAATAATGAAACTAATCCTTCTACTTATACAGTTCAATCAGGTGATAGTTTATGGAGTATTGCTAATCGTTTTGGGGTTACTGTTAATGATTTAAAAGCTGCTAATGGTTTAACATCTAATTTATTATCGGTTGGTCAAGTTTTAATTATTCCTACAGTAGAATCTAATACTCCTGTTAATCCTAGTTATACTACATATACAGTACAGCCTGGTGATAGTCTATGGAGTATTGCTAATCGTTTTGGTACTACAGTTAATACTATTAAAAATGTAAATAGTTTAACATCTAATTTGCTTTCTATTGGTCAAGTGTTGAAAATACCTAATAATTGATGTAAAAATCAGTAAAAACCATTGATTTACATAGTCTTTCATGCTATCCTTAATATGTAAGCAAGATAAATGCTTAAATTAATAGGAGGTTTTATAAATGAAAAAAGTTGAATTAGTAGAAGCTGTTGCAGAAAAAGCTGGATTAACTAAAGCTGATGCAACTCGTGCTATTGATGCATTCTGTGAAACTGTTACTGAAACATTAGCTAAAGGAGATAAAATTCCACTAGTTGGATTTGGTACATTTAGCGTTTCAAAAAGAGCTGCTCGTGAAGGACGTAATCCAAGAACTGGTGCAACTGTTCAAATCGCAGCAAGAAATGCTGTTTCATTTAAAGCAGGATCTGCTCTTAAAGATGCAGTAAACTAGAAATAAGCCTAATGGCTTTTTTTCTTTATGTCAATATATTTAATTATTATTAATTCAATTACTTTTATTGTGTATGGAGTAGATAAATTTCTTGCTATTAAACATTACTATAGAATTAGTGAAAAGCTTCTATATTTGTTTAGTGTATTTGGAGGAGCATTAGGAGCACTTTTGGGAATGTTTTTCTTTAAACATAAAACCTTAAAATTAAAATTTTATCTTATTAATATTATATCTTTAGGATTATGGGTGATATTATTATGGAAATGATAGTACATTTAGATGATGATGTCTTTAAAATAGTTAAAGAAGGAAAAAAGGATATTGAAGTTAGAGTAAATGATGAAAAAAGAAGAAAGTTAAAAGTTGGTGATACTTTAATCTTTCTTAAAAGGCCTAATGAAGATGAAGAAATTAGAGCGAAAGTTACAGCCTTAGATTATTATGATACTTTTGAATCATTAGTATGTAACTATGAGATGGAAAGAATTTATAAAGCTTATTATACTAAAGAACAGTGGCTAAAAGAAATGGACAGATTTTATACATTAGATGAACAAAAAGAGTGGGGATTTGTAGCGATTACTTTTAAAAAAATTAATTAAATGATAAAATATATATGGTGATATAAATAATGCTAAATACGGCTTTAAATATTTTAAAATTGATTGAAGATAACTCTTATGAAGCTTATATTGTAGGAGGTTTTGTCCGCGATTATTTGATGGGCAAGAAATCTAATGATGTTGATATTACTACTAATGCTAGGCCTAAGGATTTAATTAAAATATTTCCTAATGCTAATTTTGATAATGCTTTGTATGGATCTGTTGTTGTATATTTAAATGGCATTAGATTTGAAATAACTACTTATAGAAGTGAAGGCAGTTATTTAGATAATAGACATCCTGATGTAGTTAATTATGTTGATGATTTAAAGATAGACCTTAAAAGAAGGGACTTTACTATTAATACGATTTGTATGGATAAAGATGGTAATATCGTTGATTTACTTAATAGTAAGAGTGATATAGATAATAAGATAATTAAGATGGTTATAGAACCTTTAGAGTCCTTTAAAATAGATTCTCTTAGAATATTAAGAGCGATTAGATTTGCTACTACTCTTGACTTTGAACTTGCTTTAGATGTTAAAGAAGCGATTATGCAATCTAAATATTTACTTAAAGATTTATCTATTAATAGAAAAAAGAGTGAGTTAGATAAGATATTTAGTAGTCCTAATATAGAAAAGGGAATTAAGTTAATAAAAGAGTTAGATTTAATCGATGTATTATATCTAGATAATATTAATAAAGTAAAGCCTTGTAGTCAAGTTATAGGAATATGGACAATGTTAGATGTTGATAATATATATCCTTTTACTAGAAATGAGTTAAAATTAATGAAAGATATAAGGGAGTCTATTAAGAATAATCCACTTGCTTTTACTACTCTTTATTATTATGATTTATATCCTTGTACAGTAGCAGGAGAGATTCTTTCTATTCCTAAGAAAGAGATTATGGATAATTATAAATCTATGCCTATTCATAAGAGAAGTGATATAGTTATAGATAGTTATGATTTAATTGATTATTTAAAGATAGAAGATGGTCCTATTATAAGTAAGTTATGGAAGGAGTTAGAGATTAAATTATTAAATTTAGAAGTTAATAATAATAAAGAAGAGCTTTTAAATCTTGCTAAAAAGATATATACTAGTAGTAATTTAGTTAAGGAGGATGCTGATGAAACAAAAACAACTGGTTAGTTTATTAGAAAGTAAGAATATTGTAGTACCTCTTCTTTTTTTTAAAGAATATAAGAAATTAAATATAAGTTTAGAAGAGTTTATATTTTTGATGTATTTAAAAGATAAAGGCAATACTTTTACCTTTGACCCTAAAAAGATGAGTGAAGAGTTAGGACTTAGTATTAAAGATATTTTAGTTTTAATATCTTCTCTTACTGATAAAAAGCTTCTTTTAATAGATACTTTTAAAAATGATAAAGGGATAGGAGAAGAGAAGGTAGATATCTCATTATTTTATGAAAAAATAGCTTCTATAATTAGTGATGAGGTTATTAAAGATAATGAAGAAGAGCTTGATACTAGTATATTTTCTACTATTGAAAAAGAGTTTGGTAGGACTCTTAATTCTAGTGAGATAGAGTTTATTAAAGCTTGGGCTTCTTCTTTTGATAGTGGAGTTATTATAGAAGCGGTTAAAGAAGCGGTTCTTAATGGAGTATCAAGTATTAGATATATAGATAAGATTTTATATGAATGGAGTAAATTGGGAATAAAGACAAGTGAAGATGTTAGGCATTTTCTTAATAATAAAAATAAGGAGATTAAAGAAAAAGAACCAGTAGAGGTTTTTGATTATGATTGGTTTGATGATGAAGATGAATAAAGTAGAAGTAATAGAGAATTATTTAGATGAAATGTTTAAAGACCCTAAATGTGAACTTAAATATCACAATGATTATGAATTATTAATCGCTATTGTTCTTAGTGCACAGACTACTGATAAGAGAGTTAATAGTGTTACTCCTATATTATTTGATAGATATGATAGCTTGGAAAAGTTAATGAATGCTGATGTTAGTGATATAGAAAGTATTTTAAGATCACTTGGCTCTTTTAGAAAAAAAGCAGTTTATGTTAAAGAGATTGCTAGAATATTAGTTTCTAAATATAATGGAAAAGTTCCAACTAATAGAAAGTGTTTAGAAGCGATGCCAGGGGTAGGAAGAAAGACTGTTAATGTGTTTTTAGGAGAGTTTTATAATATTCCTGCTATTGCAGTTGATACTCATGTAGAAAGAGTTTCTAAAAGGCTTGGGCTTGCTAAAGATGAGGATAGTGTTAGGGAAGTAGAAGAGAAGTTAAAGAGGAAGTTTAAAAGAGAAGATTGGGCTAAGAGGCATTTACAACTTGTTTTATTTGGAAGATATCATTGTAAAGCAGTTAGTCCTAATTGTGATGAATGTAAATTAAAAAGTATATGCAAATATAAAAAAGGAAGCTAGGGTTAGATTCCTTTTTAAGTTCCAGATTCAGGATTAGTAGGGGTTTCTGGAGTACCACCACCACCAACTATATCTCCTCCGGTTCCTGTAACATTAACAGTAATACTTCCTGTTTCTTTTGTCTCTCCATCATAGGTAAAGCGGTATCTTAAGGTATAAGTTCCAGCTTCTGATAGAGTAGAGACGGATGTACTTGTAACTGGTCCTGAGATACTTGCTAGAGTCCAATTACTTGTTTGGCTAGTTACATCTGTTGAACCATTGTAAACAGTTACATATCTTGTTATATCACTTATGTTAAATGTATCTACATTAATAGAACTTGCTGTTATTTTTAGGCTAGCACTTTGTTTTTCTAAAGTATATGTAGCAGCTTGACTATTTAGTCCATCATATTTTTTGAAGGTTGCCACTACTTTATATGTTCCATAAGGATTACTTGGATTGTTGACTGTATAACTTGTATTAGTAGTAAATCCTAATAAAGTATTATTGAAGTATACATTATATCCAAAGTCTCCATATGATGAGTCTGTACTACCTGGATTAACGGCATTCCATGAAAGATGAACGCTACCATTGGAATAGCTTGCAGTTAAACCTGTTGGTGTTGCTAAATTACTTGTTTCAGCACTACCTTTAGGTTCATGGTCTTTTTTGAAGTATTCATATAGAATGCTTCCTGAATATCCTGTTCCCGCAATTCTTGCTGTAGAACTACCTGCTACTAGGGGAACTCTTACTACGCTATCAGGCATTTTAAATTCTTCTTTATTTTTTTCAAATACTTCATTAGCAATGGCTGTAAATAATCTATCACGTTGAACTGTTCCTGCTAAGTTATGGAAGTAGTAACCTTGAGCGACTGAATCAGCATTGGTATCTTTATAACCATACCACATAGCGATTGTTGTTTTAGTTGTATATCCAATAACCCAAGAATCTCTAATGGCATCATCTGCCATACCTAGTTTTTTACGATAGTTTTCATCAAAGTTTGTAGTACCTGTTTTCATAGCAACGTTTTCCATGGCTCCACCACCAGTTATACTTGTGTCATCTAGTATACTTGTAATCATGTAAGCAGTAGAATCTTCCATGGCTTTAGTTTTTTTGCTTTCATGCGTATATTCTTCACCTGAGGCATTAATAATGACTTTGCTAACAGAATATGGTTCATTATAATATCCTCCATTAGAGAAAGCAGAGTAGGCAGCGGCCATTTGTAATGGATTAACACCATCAAAGGCTCCTAAGGCATGAGCTTCATGAATTTTACCATTTTCTATTTCTGGTTCAATTCCTAACTTCTGTACAAATTCAATTATTTTTTTATTATCTACTTGTTGGAATGCTTTTAACGCTGGAATATTTCTTGATAGGGATAAGGCTCTTCTTGTTGTCATGTTACCCATAAATTTACCATCCCAGTTATTTATTTCTTGACCATTACTATATGAGTATGGTTCATCTACAAACATTTTATAGTTATCATTACCATCATTATATCCAAAGGTAGAGGCATTATTATATTCAATTAATGGTCCGTAATCAAATAATGGTTTAGCGGTAGAACCAGGTTGTCTTACCATGTCAGTTGCATAGTTAAATTGGTTAACACCTGTTTTATTTCTACCAGCACCAACTGCTAGTATTTTACCTGTTTCACTATCTAGAACAGCAACTCCACTTTGAATAACATCATTAATCCAGTTATAACCTTCACCATTCATAACACGGTTTAAGCCATCTTGTTTTTCAGTATCTAAGTTAGTATATATTTTCATTGAAGTTGTATAAGGGTTTTTTCCAACCTTTTCTTCTACTTCAGCGACAACTGTATCAATATATCCTTGATATTCACTATTGCCACTTGTATCTGCTTCAGCATTATAATTTACAAGACTTTCAATACTAATATTACTTGCTATATCTCTTTCTTCTTTTGTAATATATCCATGACGTTCCATTAAGTATAGAACAGTATCACGTCTTTTGGTAACAGCTTCGATATTATCTTCATTAGTAGGCCTATAAGCATTAGGTGCTTGGAACATTCCTGCTATTATACTAGCTTCTGCTAAGTTTAAGTCTCCTACATCTTTATTAAAGTAAACTCTTGCTGCTTGACTAACTCCATAGACATTACCACCTAAGTTGTGATTATTAACATAAAACTCTATTATCTGTTCTTTAGTATAATTCTTTTCTAGTTTAAATATAGATAAATAAATATCTTGGAACTTTCTAATAACACCATCAAGTCCTGTTGCAATACTAGATGTTAAACTATTTTTAACAACTTGCATTGATAGAGTAGAAGCACCACCGGCATCAGAATTTCCAAATACTTGGCCAATTGAAGCTCTTAAAAATCTAGGAGCATCAAATCCATTATGCTGGAAGAATCTTGAATCTTCTGTAGCGACGATTGCATCTACTAATACTTCAGGTAATTCATCATAAGTTACTTTATCACGCATTTCACTACCTAGTTTTGCAAATTCTTCATTGTCTATGTTATATAGAACAGTTGGTTCGCTACTATCTAGTTTTTCAGCATCAAATTTAGGGTTAGATGATATTGCAATATAAATCATAAAGACAATACCTAATAGCATTACTAATATACCAATTGATAAGACGATAATTAAAATTGTGTTAACTATCTTTTTTTTCTTTGGTTTATTTTTAACACTATCTACTAATTTAGCAAGCCCTGCTATTATTAGTATTCCTACTCCCATAAAGACTGTGAATAATAATCCTAGGACAAAGTATCCTACAATCATTAAAATAATAAACATTGCTGCAAAAATCATAAATAAGTTATTAGTTTTTTTTAGTTTTCTTGTTTTTTTAGTTTTAGCTTTACTATTCTTAGTTTTTGCCATTATCTTTTACCTCCAAAAATTCATCTACTACTGTTAAGTAGTCAAGCCTAGGACGATATTTTTCTTTTAAGAGATATCCTTTTTTATTAAAGAAATCTAAAGGAATAGATTTTCTTTCATTATATTTAGTAAAAGAAAAAAGGTCCTCTGCTTTTAATAGATATGTTTTATTAAGTACACTAAAACGTACAATTATAAAGCCGATTCCCCCGTGATTTGTAATGTTTTCTAAGTGTTTTAATTGGTGTTTATGAATATTTGCCAGTGGGAATGAAGTTTTATTTTTTGTCTCTTTCGCTTCAAAGTCAATGTAATAACCTTTATAGATACCATTATAGTCAGTAGTTGATGGTTCCATATAGAAAGCTTCTTTAATAGTAGAAGTTCTATCTTTTCTAAAATCAACTTTAGTGACTTTTATAGGAGTTGGTTTCTTATATATATATGCAATATCTTTATCTCTATAATAACTATTTGTTTCGTTTATATCATCTTCTAGCGTCATACCACGATGTGAATAATTAATTATTTGTTCATGACTTTTTTTTATCCCCGTAGGATAATTCATCTTTATCACCTGTTAATATTATACTATATATTTGTAGAAATATCTATAATTACTTTTTACTTTTTCTTTTTAGTAAATTGATAAATTTTAGTTTCTTCTTTTTTTACTTGTTCATCAATATTTTTATTTCCTTTGTTTCTTTTTATCTCATATGGTGTGACATCATGATATGATGCTTCGTTATAACATGCACTAAAGAATGATATTCTTTTTTCAATATATGAAGTGATACCTATATATGTTTTTTCTAAAACTAAAAATTCTTTTTGGCAATTATTAGCATATTCTTTGTCTTGATTACCAATTATAATTTGATTTTCTTTTCCTTTAAATAAATGAAAATGCTCAATTGAATATTTTTGAAGCATATTATCTTCTTTAACTTCTTCTTCAAATTTTTTTGTAATGAAATGTTCATTATTATATTCTTTTTTTCTAATAGATATTCTATCTATATTAATTGCATCATCTTTTATTTTGTAGATATGTTTGACATTTTTATCATCTACTAATTTTACAGTTATTTTGTTTTTGCCATCAATAACTTCACTACGCATTATAAAATCATATTCATCTTTATTAACATTTCCTATTAATAAATGGTCAAGATATAAATTTTCATTTTCATCAACGTTTATACTGAAAGCAAAGTTAGTTCCTTTGAAGCGAATACGATTTTGATTATTTTCATCGCCTAATATATCCATTTTTTCAGTTGTTTTCTTATTCTTATTTTCTAAATATATTTCATTATCAATAACCATAGTATTATAACCATTTATCTCAAAGAGATTTTTAATTTCTTCACTTTCTAAAAAATTTTTAGTATTTTTCATTAAATCCATAATGTGTTCCTCCCTAAAATTTGCTTATTATTATACTACTATTTAGTATAATGTCAAAGAAAAACTTGTTTTGTCGAATTTGTTGTTATTATTTCCTTATTATATTACTATGTATTTAAGGAGCTTGATACTTATGAATAATAATGATGTAATATTAATATTGTCTAGTCTTAGTAATAAAATTAAAGAAGCCTTGATATTAAGAGATGCAGAAGTTCTTCTAGAAAAGATTGACAAAAACTCTAATATTTTCTAAAATAAGAGTGTAAAGGGATTGGTGATTTGGATGTATCAGAATAAAATAACATTAACACCCCAGGAAATTTTAGAAAAGGATTTTAAGATTGATACAAGAGGATATCGTCTTAAAGAAGTTGATCAGTTTCTTGATGTTATAATTGGTGATTATGAACAATTTTTTGCGATTATTGATAGTTTAGAGAAAGAGAAAGCTGAATTATTAAGAGAGATTATGGCTTTGAAACAGGATCTTAGAAATGCTAAGATGAATGTGGAGATTGCTAGAAAGAGTACTGATACAACTGAAGTTAGTAATCTTGATATTCTAAGAAGACTTAGTCAACTTGAAAAAGAAGTTTACGGAAGAGATGATAATTAGTATTTTAGACAAGTGCTGGGATTAATTCCTAGAGGAAAGTCCATGCTCACACAGTCTGCGATGATTGTAGTGTTCGTGCTTAAGGAAAAAATAACTTAAGGTAGTGTTTAACACTAACGGCTTAGTCTTTACCTAAGGAGTTTCTATGGTGAAGACTTGTAAAGTGCCACAGAGACGAGCATCTAGGAAACTAGATGGATGAAACGCGGTAAACCCCACGAGTGAGAAACCCAAATTATGGTAGGGGAGCTTTAAGAAGAGAAATGAATCTTCTTAAGGACTAGAAATAGTAGATAAATACTTGTCACCTAGAAATAGGTACAGAACATGGCTTATTAAATATTAATTATAGATTGGAGAATAGATAAGTCTATGAAAGAGTTAGGATATTATCTTCAGGATACAAGAAGAAGTAATGGTGTTAGTTTAGAAGAGGCAGCGAGTGACTTGAATGTTGATGTTTCTTATCTTGAAAATATAGAGAGTGCTAATGTAAGAGCTTTTAAAGATGTTTATTATATGAGAGAACTAGTTAAGGAATATGCTAAATACTTAGGACTTAGCGAAGATAAGATACAGGATGAATTTAATGATTTTTTATTTGAACATACCTCTAAGATTTCTTTAGATGATATTAGGAATGCGAAGAAGAAGAAAGAAGAAGAGGAGAGATTAGAAAATACAAAGAAAATTCAGTCCCCTTATACAAAAGAATATAAAAGAAAAATTAAGAAGTTGCCATTTGTAATTACAGGTATCATTTTTTTACTTGCAATTATTATTTCAATAGTTGTTATTAAAACTATAAATAGGGAACCTGCAGTTACAAGTGAATTGAAAGGAATAAGTGTTTATGAATACACCTACTAAGTTAACTGTTTTAAGAATTTTATTAACTATTATAATGATTATTATTTTAATATTTCCATTTTATTTGGTTGGATTTAGTTTTCCACAGATTGAAGTTAGTGGTATCTATATAAAAACAGAATATATAATTGCGGGAGTTATCTTTATAATTGCAAGTTTAACGGATTTCTTAGATGGACATTTGGCTAGAAAGAATAATGAGGTTACTGATTTAGGAAAAATGTTAGATGCTATAGCTGATAAAGTATTAGTAAATAGTGCTTTAATAATACTTTCTTATAAAGGATTTATTCCTATTGCTATTCCTGTTATTATTATATTTAGAGATACTATTGTAGATGCTATTAAGATGCAAGCTTCTAGTAAAGGTAAAGTTGTGGCAGCGATTAAATCTGGTAAGATTAAAACTGCTTCTATGATGGTGGGATTAGTTTTAGTATTCTTTTATAATTTACCATTTGAACTTTGGAATATTAGAGTTGCAGATTTTCTAGTATATTTTGCAACTATCATGTCAATAATTTCTATGATAGAGTATTTTAATCTTAATAAGAAACTTATTTTAGGACCAAAAGAAAATTAAAATTTGGTTCTTTTTTTATGCGAATTTTGAAAATTCTCTAGGCAGATTTTTAAAATTCAGGGTGTTTTTTTGATGAATAACGGATTATCGCAAACCTTTGTTCGAAAAAATGCTTGACAATTTAATTTTATCCTTATAAAATAATATTGTAATATTTATTTGAGGAGGACATTATGAGTAAAATGACTAGTAAAGTTAGTAAAGATAAAAATTTGGAGGCAGTACTTGCGGATATAGAAAAACAATTTGGTAAAGGGGCAGTTATGAGGTTAGGAGATAATCCTCATATGAAGATGGATGTAGTATCTAGTGGTTGTTTAAGTCTTGATATTGCTTTAGGAATAGGAGGATATCCTAAAGGACGTATTATAGAAATATATGGACCTGAATCTAGTGGTAAAACTACTTTTGCTCTTCAAGCGATTGCTGAAGTACAAAAGACTGGTGGAAGAGCGGCATTTATTGATGCAGAACATGCTCTTGACCCTGTTTATGCGAAAAGACTTGGTGTTAATACTAATGAGCTTATTTTATCACAACCTGATACTGGTGAGCAGGCTTTAGAGATATGTGAAGCGTTAGTTAGAAGTGAAGCTGTTAATATTATTGTAATTGACTCTGTAGCAGCTTTAGTTCCACAAGCAGAAATAGATGGTGAGATGGGGGACTCTCATGTTGGATTACAAGCTAGACTTATGTCACAGGCTTTACGTAAGTTAAGTGGTACTATTAATAAGACTAATACAATTGCTATTTTTATTAACCAGTTAAGAGAGAAAGTTGGGGTTATGTTTGGTAATCCTGAGACTACTCCTGGTGGTAGAGCTTTGAAATTTTATTCTACGATTAGACTTGATATTAGACGTAATGAACAGTTAAAAGTTGGAGATAAAGTTATGGGTAATAAAACGACAGTTAAAGTTGTTAAAAATAAAGTAGCACCTCCATTTAAAACTGCTGTTGTTGATATTATGTATGGTGAGGGAATATCTCGTGAAGGAGAACTTATTGATTTAGGTAGTGAAGCAGGAATACTTGAGAAAACTGGTTCTTGGTACTCTTATAATGGTGAGAAACTTGGTCAAGGTAAAGAGAATGTTAAGTTATTACTTAAAGATAAACCTGAGTTAAGAGATGAGATAGAAGAAAAAGTTAGAGAGTACTATGGTATTAGCTTAAATAAAACTAGTGAAGAATAAAAAGAAGTCAGATGGCTTCTTTTATTTTTTCTTCTTCTAGGGTAAGTAAATCTCCAGGGGTGCAGTTTAATAATAAACATATTTCTTCAATATATTTGAAACTAATAGAGGTAGTTTCTCCTCTTATAATTCTGTTTAAATTCCTTGATGTTATATTCATTCTTTGACATAACCAGTATTTACTTCTCTTATTTTGTTTTAATAGTTTTTCAATATTTACCTTAATCATTTTAGTTATCACCCGTTAATAAAATTTTATAAAAAAAGATAAATATAAATAAGATACTTACATTACCCTTAGTTTAAGTCCCTTGACAAGATGCTAATTAAAACTTACAATAGAATTAGATTATAGTTTAGATTTTTATTTAAAGTATATATCTAATGGAGGTATAAAATGAATGAAATGTTACTCTCCATTTTACTGATAATTTTTGGATTAATTTGTGGTTTTGGATTAACTTTTTTAGTTACCTATATAAGAGAAGGGACAACTTCTAAAAAGATAGATAAAATGTTAAGCGATGCAGAGAAAAATGCTGATAAGATTAAAAGAGATGCTGTTATGGAAGCGAAAGAGAAGTCTTATCAGTTAAAACTTGAAGTCGATAAAGATATTAAAGAGAAAAAGTCAGAACTTAAAGATAGTGAAAATAAACTATTACAAAGAGAGTCTAGTTTAGATAAACGTGATGAAATTTGTCAGAGACGTGAGGCTACTTTAGATGAAAGAGAAGAGAAGATAATTCAAAGACAAAAAGATATTCAAGAAAAAGAAGCAAAAGTGGAGGAAATTAAGAAACAACAAATTAGTTTGCTTGAAGAAATTTCAGGCTATAGTAAAGAGAAAGCTCATGATTTGATTATGAAAAATGTAAAAGAGTCTATGAGTAGAGAGATTGCTGTTTATATTAGTGAACAGGAAAATGAAGCTAAGTTAACTGCTGATAAAAAAGCCCAAGAGATGATAGTTAGTTCAATGCAAAGATATTCAGCAGATATTGCAAGTGATCAGACAGTTACGGTTGTTAGTTTACCTAATGATGAGATGAAAGGTAGATTAATAGGTAGAGAAGGTAGAAATATTAGAACTATTGAAGCCGTTACTGGGGTTGACCTTATTATTGATGATACTCCAGAAGCAGTGGTGTTATCTAGTTTTGATCCTTTAAGAAGAGAGATGGCTAGATTAACACTTGAGACTTTAATAAAAGATGGAAGAGTTCATCCTACAAGAATTGAAGAAGTTTATGATAAAGTATGTAAAGAGACTAAAGAGAAAATTTTAGAGTATGGTAATAATGCTTTGTTTGAACTTGGTATTACGAAAATGGCTCCTGAGTTAATAGAGATAATTGGTAGACTTCATTTTAGAACTAGTTATGGACAAAATGCTTTACAACATTCAATTGAAGTTGCTAATTTAACTGGACTTATGGCAGGAGAGATTGGTGAAGATGTATCTCTTGCGAAAAGAGCAGGACTATTACATGATATTGGTAAAGCAGTTGACCATGAGATTGAAGGAAGTCATGTTAGTATAGGTGTAGAGCTTGCTAAAAAATATGGAGAAAATGATGTTGTTATTAATGCAATAGCATCACATCATGGTGATACTGAAGCTACATCAGTTATATCTTCTTTAGTAGCAGTTGCTGATGCACTTTCTGCTAGTAGACCTGGGGCTCGAAATGATTCTCTAGAAAACTATGTCAAGAGATTAACTCAGTTAGAAGCAGTTGCTAATGATATAGAAGGTGTTTCTAAAGCCTATGCTATGCAAGCAGGAAGAGAACTTAGAGTTATAGTAGAACCAGATGAAATAGATGATTTAGAAGCTCATAGAGTAGCTCGTGATATTAAAGAAAAAATAGAATCTACTTTGAACTATCCTGGTACTATTAAAATTACTGTAGTAAGAGAGACTAGGGCAGTTGAAGAAGCAAAATAAAAGAGTTCAATTTTGAACTCTTTTATTTTTTGTTAGTATATAAGTATATCTACCAAATTTTCTTTTTACTTTTGTAAAACCTGCTAAATTTGCAGTTCTTTGGCTTCTTTTATTTAATGAATCAATTTTTAAAATTATTTCTGATACATTATTATCTTCGTCGGAAAATATAATATTACTTATACCTATTAAAGTTTTAGTCATATAACCATGATGGTAATATTCTTTAAGTAAAGCATAGTTTAAATATACACTTTTTTTAATTACTATATTAGTAATATTTATATAGCCAATAGGTTGATTATGATTTAGATAAATAGCATAATGATTACCGTATAAATTATTAGTATATAAATGATAATTCTTTAGTGTTTTTTCTTTTATAGAATATAAGAATCCATCTTTTCCTGCTATATCTTTATCATTATCTAGAGTATTAATTAACCAAATATCTTTATCATTGTTTATATTTAATCTTTTGATACTTAAGTTATTGTCTAAATCTATAAACATTATTTCTTTATATCTAGTATTATTGGTAATATTAATGGCCTTCTACCAGTTAAATTCATAATAAATGGTATTAAGTCTAGACTTAATTGATTTTTAATATCTGTGAAAGTTGCTTTCTTATCTTTTAATGTTTCAGTAATAACGTTACTAGCTTCTCTTTCAATTTTTTTAATTAATTCTTCATTTTCATTTACTAAGACAAAACCTCTTGTTGTAATATTAGGTTTTGTAAGTAGTGTTCTTTCTTTAGAATTGATATTAGCTATTACTACTAAAATACCATCACTAGCCATTATTTTTCTATCTCTTATAACAGCACTACCAACTTCACCAATTCTAGAACCATCTACATAAATATCACTATTTGGATAACTTTCTCCTTTGGTTATTTTGTGATTTTTTAATATTAAACTATCACCATTCTTTAGAATAAAAGTATTTTCCTTAGGGATGCCACAATCTATTCCTAGATTTGCATGTTGTTTTAACATTCTATAGTCTCCATGGAATGGCATTAAGTATTTAGGTTTTAATAATCTTATCATTAACTTTAGTTCTTCTTGGTTAGCATGACCTGAGGTATGTAAATTATTCATAGTCATGTTAGTAAATACTTTAACACCTTTTAAATATAACTTGTTAATAGTTTTATGAATACTTAAAGCATTTCCAGGAATAGCACTTGATGAAAATATGACAATATCATCTGGTCTTAATTTAATTTGTTTATGAGTACCATCTGCTATTCTTGATAAGGCTGCTAGAGGTTCTCCTTGGGAACCAGTACATAGTATTGTTACTTCTCCAGGCTTTAGAGTATTGGCAACTTCTGGGGATACTAATAATTCTTTATGGTCAATATAGCCACCTTTAATAGAGATATCTATATTATTTTCCATACTACGTCCAAAGACACATATTTTTCTACCATGTTGATAGCATGATTCAAATATATGCTTTAATCTGTAGATATTAGAAGCGAAAGTTGCAATAATAATACGGTTATATTTGTACTTATCAAAGATATCTATAATAGCATCATCAACACGAGATTCACTAATAGACATTCCTTCATTTAAAGCGTTAGTACTATCACTTATTAGTAAATCTACTCCTTCTTCACCAAGTTTAGCCATTTTATAAAGGTCCGCCATTGGTCCAATTGGAGTTAGGTCAAATTTAAAGTCTCCAGTTGTAACAATTCTACCATTAGGGGTAGTAATACAAATACCATGAGAATCAGGGATAGAGTGAGTAGTTCTAATAAACTCTACTTCCATGTACTTAAATTTTAATTTTGTATTTTCATCATATGCATATAAATTATCATATCTAATATTTCTGTCTTCTAATTTTAATTTAATTAATTCTTTAGCTTGATTAGGGGCATAGATAGCAGGAATTTTTACACTTTGTAATAAAAAAGGTATCGCTCCTATATGGTCTTCATGACCATGTGTTATTAATAGAGCTTTAATTTTATCTTCATTGTCTTTTAAAAATGAGTAATCTGGAAGGACATAATCTATACCTAAAAGTTCTCCTTCTGCAAAAGATACTCCCGCGTCTATAACAATAATTTCATCTTCATGCATTACACAATACATGTTTTTTCCTACTTCTCCTAAGCCACCTAAAACAATTATTTTTGTTTCATCTGACTTTTTATTCATTGTTTCTCCTTTCTTTTTTATAAAACCTCGAAGAACTAACCGATATAGATTATACACTATTTTTTTAGTTTTGTCTATTGCTATCAAGCTAGTCATTAAATAAAATTCAAAGTTCCCGTTTTAAATAAGATGGGAATTTAGTCTTGT
>CAMMMH010000026.1 GCA_946497955.1 uncultured Mycoplasmatota bacterium
AGGTTTTAATTCCTATGTGTGCCTTGAACGTAGTGAAAGGAATGAAACTTAATATAGATAACAAAACAAGACAAAATATTTTAAGACGTGCCTCATATACATTTAATGAGGTGGAATATGGACAAATATAAGGTAAATAATATATTTGATGATAAAGCACTTACTTTAGACGAACTAATTAGTTCATTTTTCTTATCTTTTTTAGACGAAGATTTAAAATTTAATGATATAATAGATACGGATATAATCTTAGACTTATAGAGGAGATGTTATGATAACGGACGACTATAAGGTAGGAATATATTTAAGATTATCTAGAGAAGATGAGAGGTTAGGTGAAAGTGGTAGTATATCGACGCAACGAGATTTGCTTTTAAATTATATTAGAGATAATAATTTACTCTTTGTAGATGAGTATGTCGATGATGGAGTTTCTGGAACAACTTTTGATAGAGATGGCTTTAAAAGAATGATTAAAGACTGCGAAGATAAAAAAATCAATATGATTATTACTAAAGATACATCAAGACTTGGAAGAGATCATATTGAGTTTGGCTATTATGTTGAAAAGTATTTTCCAGAACATGGAATTAGGTATGTAGCTGTTAATGATGGAATTGATACAGCCAAAAATTCTTCTGCTAATGATATGTTAGTATTTAAAAGTGCTTTTAACGATATGTATGTTAAAGATATATCTAATAAATTAAGGAGTTCTTTATATACTAAAAAAAGAAATGGTCAGTTTGTTGGAGCTTATGCTCCTTATGGCTATAAGAAGAGTGAGGAAGATAAACATAAGTTAGTAATCGTTGAAGAGGCTGCTAAAGTTGTTAGAAGAATATTTAATATGTTCGCAAATGGTTCATCACTTGGAACAATATGTGATACTTTAACAAATGAGAAAATTCCAACTCCTAGTCAGCATAAAAATATGAAAATAGGACAAAACAATTATCATTATGGAGTTTGGGCAACGAGAACAGTAAGAGATATACTTGCTTGTCCAACTTATATTGGAAATCTTACTCAGTGCAAACAGAAGAAGATTAATTATAAGTCTAAAAAACGTATTCATACAAGAGAAGATAGTTGGATTGTATGTGAGAATGCTGTACCAGCTATTGTTGATAAGGCGACTTTTGAATTAGTACAGAATATGTTTAAAAGCAATAAAAATCGTTTTAAAGGAGATGGCATTACTAATAGTTTATTACTTCGTGGACTTATTTTTTGTAAAGAGTGTGGACATACTTTGGGTTTTAGAGCTCATAAACAAGTAACAAAAAAATATGGAGAGGTTACTAGAATATATGGTAATTGTAATTACTGGGCAAAAAGAAAACATCAAGGAGTATGTACTCCTCATAGTGTGAAGTATTTTGAAATTGAGGAAATTGTTTTAAAAGAGTTAAGGCGAATGTGCAAGAAATATATTAATACTAATATGTTAGAGAATGCTTTAAAAAATTCTGATAAATTAAAAAATAAGAAAAACAAAATACTTTATGAGATTAATAAGTTAGATAACGAGATAGAAAATTTAAAACGAAAAATTGATGTTTGCTATAATGATAAGTTAGATGGTAATATAACTTTAGAGATGTATAAAAGAACATATAATAATTTTACTCTTGATATAAAGAATAAGGAAAAGGAAATTAAGCTTTATAAAGAGCAGTTAAAGAATCTCGAAAATACAAATGTTACTGATGATAAATACTATGCACAAAAAATAGAAGAATTTTTAAAACTAGAAAAACCTACTAGAGCTCTCATTACAACACTTATTGATAGAATCGAAATTGATGAAGATAAAAATATCGATATTTATTATAAGTTTAGGCTAGTATAATATATAAGGATGTGAGATGAATGGACGTACAAAAAATCAAACACGAATTAGTTAAACAAAAAGAATCAAAATTTAAAGGAAATATTTATCATTTTTCACAAGTTAATTTCTCTTATAATTCTAACAAGATAGAGGGAAGTAGATTAACAGAAGAACAAACTGAAGCAATATTTGATACTTCTAGTTTTATTCCAAAGAGTGATGACGTAATTAAATTAGATGATTTAACAGAAGCTAAAAATCATTTTAAGTTATTTGATTATATGTTAGATAATGTAGATAAACCTCTTTCAAAAGAAATGATGATAGAGATGAATAAGATTTTAAAGAGAAACACAAGTGATGAAGATGATCCTAGATATAATGTTGGAGGCTTTAAAGTAGTTCCTAATATAATAGGACTAGTAAATGTCATTAAAACAAGCGATCCTAAAGATGTGGAGAAAGATATTGATGAGTTACTTACTGATTATTTAAAATTAGAAAAAGTAACACTTGAAGATATAATTAATTTTCACGTTAGGTTTGAGAGAATTCATCCTTTCGGGGATGGCAACGGTCGTGTTGGCAGAATGATAATGTTTAAAGAGTGTTTGAAAAATAATATTATGCCATTTATTATACTAGATAAAGATAGACCTTATTATATGAGAGGTTTAAAAGAATATGATAATGATAAACAATATTTAATTGATACAATCAAGTATTCACAAGATGTATATGAAGATGTATGTAACGGGTTATTAGATTTTGAAATTAAAGAGGATTAAGCCATAAGAGGCTTTAAAAAAATATAAAAAGGTTAAACTCTTGTGTGTCAGGGTATTAACACCTAGTTTAAATAAAAGTTTTAAGTTTCAAAGTGATTGGCCTTATAATAATTCACAAGTTTATTTATTACAATCTATAATAAGTGATTTAGAAAATGATGATAAGAGAACTTTTAAAAAAGATGATAAAGATTATGTATTTACAAGTAAGGTTAATTATCCTAATAATAGAAGTTTAGTTAGTCAAAAAGTTACATTTGATAAAGATTTAAAACTTAAAGAAGCGATTGTTTTAGATAGTGATGATGTTCCTAATATGACATTAAAAGTAAAAGATATTGATTTTAGTCCTAGTTTTAAAAATAATTACTTTGAAATAGATACGATAATGAGTACAGTTAGTACAGAAGAAGAGACTGTAGAGACTAGTGCGATAGATGATGTTGTTTATCCTTTAGTACTTCCTGAAGGTACTAAACTTGCTAATGAAGAGAAAGTTGATATCTCTGGTGGAGAGAGAGTTATACTTACTTTTTCTGGGGATAAACCATTTTTACTTGTAGAAGAGACTGTTAAGGCAATGGATGAATTTACGGTTATACCAACGATGGGTGAACCTGTTATGTTTATGGATAGTTTAGGAGTACTTTCTGATAATTCTATTAATTTTACAAGTGGTGGTATTAATTATTATTTAGTGAGTGATGTAATGAATCAAGATGAACTCTTAGAAGTTGCTAATTCTATAAACGTTTTACCGACAATGAAATAAGCACGAAAGTGTTTATTTTTTCTTTTGTTTATGGTATTATTAGAGATGTAACGAAAGGTAATGATGTATATGAAAAGAGATTATTTAAATAGTAAAAAGGGATTACCTAGTGAGGTTAAGAAAACTATTATAATAATAGTAGTTGCAGCGCTTTTATTAGTGGGAATGTATTTTTTAACTACGTTAATACTTAGTAAAGATACTGAAGAAGAAAAAGTTACAGAAAATGCTATTCAATATGATGAGATATTAGCAGGTGAATCTTTTAATCAGGGTGATGGAGAGTATTATGTAATATATTATGATTCTAGTGATCAGTATTCTACTATTAGTTCTTTAATAAGTTCTTATCAGTTAAATAATAGTGATACTAAACTATATAGTGTTGATCTATCTAATGGTATGAATAAGAAATATGTTACTGATGGAGATATTGTTACAGATGATGCTACTAGTTTAAGAGTTAAAGCGAATACTTTACTTAAGTTTGAAGATGGTGAAGTTACAGAGACTATTACTGATACTAATAAAATTACAAGTTTTTTAAATAGTTAGTGTAAAATTATTTATCTTTTGAATATCTTATCTTTAGATATTCTTTTTTTTATGATAAAATTAATACAGTGGGGTGATACTAATGTTTAAAAAGAAAAAGAATAATGATAAAGAAAATAATGTAGAAGATATTACTACTAAAGAAGAAATAGATGACAATAGTAATGTTAGAGAAATAATTGTAGAAAGAAGAAGTGGCTTTAATTTTTCTGAAGTTATTATTATCATGATAATTGCTATTATGTTTGGTTTCCTTTTAGGTAATATAGTTAACTTTGTTGTGTTTAGTGATAATTCTTCTAGTAATGATGAGTTAGATGAACTTGTTAGTACATATGATAATATTGTTAATAACTATTATGAAGATGTTGATAAAGAAGAACTTATTGATGCGGGAATACAAGGAATGATTAATTACTTAGATGATCCTTATGCAACATATTTTAGTGGAGATGCAAGTAATGACTTTAATGAAGAGTTAAGTGGTACTTATGAGGGGATTGGTATAGAAGTAATGCTTAAAGATGGAGTTGTTAGTGTTTCTAATGTCTTTGATGGAAGTCCTGCTAGTAAAGCAGGAGTAAAAGTTGGAGATATTGTTACTAAAGTAAATGATACTGATATTAATGGTAAGAGTTTAGCAGAAGTAGTTAATATGATATCAGGTAGTGATAGTGGTAAAAGTTCTGAGTTGACTGTTACAAGAGATGGACAAGAACTTAGTTTTGAACTTCATAAAGGTACTATAGAGACTCCTGTTGTTGATAGTGAAATATATGAGAGTAATAATAAAAAAATAGGTTATATTAAAATAGATATATTTAATAGTAATTCTTATAAACAGTTTAATAGTGCTTTAAAGAAGTTAGAGAAAAATAATATAGAAGGATTAGTTATAGATGTTAGAGATAATCCTGGAGGTTATTTATCTGAAGTTAAGAATATATTATCTTTATTTTTAAATAAGAAACAAGTGTTATATCAATTACAAACTAAGAATAAGACAGAGAAAGTTTATGGTACTAAGAAAAGTGTTGATAGAGATTATCCTGTTAGTGTGATTATTAATGATGAGAGTGCTAGTGCATCAGAAATACTTGCTAGTGCCTTTAAAGAAAGTTATGGTTCTCATATAGTGGGAATTAACTCTTATGGTAAAGGAACAGTACAGTCTGCAAGTGATTTAAATAGCGGGGATACTATTAAATATACAGTACAGAAATGGTTAACCCCTGATGGTAATTGGGTTAATGATAAAGGAGTTGTTCCTACAGATAGAGTTGAGACAGTATTGAAAGAAGGAGAGACTCTTACATATGATAATGACACTATGTTACAGACTGCTATTAGTGTGGTAAGTGAATAATAAAAAGTATATAGTTTTAGTTATATACTTTTTCTTTTATTTCTTGTCTTCCTAAGACTTCATCTATAGAGAAGTCTTTGTAATAAAGAGCAAGGCTATAGATAAAATTGGTGGGTATTAAGTATCTAGAGTTTTCATAGTGAGCATAACCACCTGAACTTGTATTTAAGACTTTAGCTCCTTGTTCAAGAGTCTTTTTGTTTTGTTTTCTAATAGTTTTTAAGTTTTTAGATATAGTATCTAAATCTATTTCTAAGGGTAAATAAGGTTTATTAGTGTTAGTCAAACCAAATAGATAGTCTAAACTAAGATTATATTTATTTGCATATTTAATTAACTGTTTTAGCGGTATTGTATCTTTAACTGTTTCCCATCCAGATATTGTAGAGTATGTTACATTAAAAAGAGTAGTTAAATCTTTTTGTTTTAAACCTAAATTTTCTCTTGTATATTTTAAATTTTTAATAATCATTTTTCTTCACCAATTTAATTTTTCCATTATTTGGTAGTAAGATAAAATTTCTTGGGGAAATAGACGAAAATATGTTATAAAAAAGATAATAATAATTAGATAACGAAAAGTCCTAGTATGCAAGAAGTAGTTTTTGCCTTAGTTAAATAGGATGATAGTAATTGAAAGTTTATGATCTAGTATGTAGTAGGTAATATTATGTACTAGTTTTTTCTAGTTTTTTTTATAACTATTTTTAGCACTCTTACTTGACAAGTGCTAATGTTTATTATATAATATGTATGTGTTAGAAAGGAGAGATGTATTATGTATCAAAATCCAAATGAAGAAAATGAGAATGTATTAGAAAAATATGGTCGTAATATAAATGAAGCGGTTAAAGCAGGTAAGATCGATCCTGTTATTGGCCGTGATGAAGAGATCCGTAGTATAACAAGGGTACTTTCTCGTCGTACTAAGAATAACCCTGTTTTAATTGGTGAACCTGGTGTTGGTAAAACTGCTATTGTTGAAGGACTTGCTCTTCGTATAGAACGTGGAGATGTTCCTGCTAGTCTTAAAAATAAAACTATATGGGAACTTGATATGGCAAGTTTAGTTGCAGGTGCTAAATACCGTGGTGAGTTTGAAGAGAGACTTAAGAAAGTATTAAATGAAATTAAAAAATCCGAAGGTTCTATTATTATGTTTATTGATGAGATTCATATGATTGTAGGTACTGGTAATACGGAAGGTGCTATGGATACATCTAATATCTTAAAACCAATGCTTGCTCGTGGGGAGATTCATGTAATAGGTGCTACTACTTTAAATGAATATCGTAAGTATATTGAGAAAGATGGGGCTTTAGAGAGACGTTTTCAAAAGATTATTGTTAGCGAACCTAGTGTAGAAGATACTATTACAATATTACGTGGTCTTAAAGAAAAGTTTGAAATACATCATGGAGTTACTATTCATGATAAAGCTTTAGTGGCAGCGGCAACACTTTCTAATCGTTATATTACTGATAGATATTTACCTGATAAAGCGATAGATTTAGTAGATGAAGCATGTGCTACTATTCGTGTACAAATGGACTCTGTTCCTAATGCACTTGATTCTTTAACTCGTAAGATTATGAGACTTGAAATTGAAAGACAAGCGATTAAGAAAGAGAAAGACCAGTTATCTATGAAACGTAAAGATGAGATAGATAAAGAGTTAGGAGAGTTGAAAGCTAAAGAGAAGGAATATAAAGAGGCGTGGGAAGAAGAGAAAAGTCTTAATGATAAAATACAATCTAAGAAGAAAGAGATTGAGAAGGCTCGTTTTGAGTTAGAGCAAGCTGAAAATAAGTATGACTTAGAAAAGGCTGCTAAACTTCAACATGGTACTATTCCTAAGTTAGAGAAAGAACTTGAAGAGTTAAAAAATAAAGATAAAATGAAACTTTTAAGTGATAATGTTACAGAAGAAGATATCGCTGGTGTTATTTCTAAGATGACTAATATCCCTTTAAGTAAGTTAGTTAGTAGTGAGAAAGAGAAACTTCTTAATCTTGAGAATAGTATGAAAAAACGTGTTATGGGTCAAGATGAAGCCTTGCATTTAGTTAGTGAAGCTATAATTAAGTCACGTAGTGGTATTAAAGACCCTAATAGACCTATTGGTTCATTCATCTTTTTAGGACCTACTGGAGTTGGTAAAACAGAAGTAGCAAGAACTCTTGCTTATGAACTTTTTGATGATGAGAAACATATGGTTCGTATTGATATGAGTGAATATATGGAGAAGTTTAGTGTATCACGTTTAATTGGTTCTCCTCCAGGTTATGTTGGTTATGAAGAAGGGGGACAGTTAACTGAGGCAGTTAGACGTAATCCATATAGTATCGTTTTATTTGATGAGATAGAGAAAGCTCATCCTGAAGTTCTTAACCTTTTACTTCAAATATTAGATGACGGTAGAATAACCGATTCTAATGGTAGAACAGTTGACTTTAAAAACACTATTATCATTATGACATCTAACCTTGGTAGTGAATATATATTAGATGGAGATACTAGTAAAGTAATGGATGAAGTAAGAAGTCACTTTAGACCTGAATTTATTAACCGTGTAGATGAGATTATTGTCTTTAAACCTCTTACTAAAGATGTAATCTATCAAATTCTTGATAAGATTATATCTGATATAGAGAACCGTCTATCTATGAATGATATTCATATTAAATTAACAGACAAAGCTAAAGATTATTTAGTTGATGCAGGATATGATGTTAATTATGGGGCTAGACCTTTAAAACGTGAAGTTAGTAAAACTGTTGAGAGTTTACTTGCTCATGAACTTGTTAAAGGTACTATTAAGTATGGAGAGACTGTTACTTTTGATGTTAAAGATAATCAGTTAGTAATAAAAAAATAGGTGCTTAGGCATCTATTTTTTTTGTTATTACTACTAACTGTTTTGTTTTATCTTTTTTACTACAAGTAGTTAGTATTAATCTTTGTTTGTCAGTTTTATTTATTTCTATAGTTCCATCTTTAGGTTGTTCTTCTATGTCAGTTACTTTGTATACTAGTTTCTTATTATTATAGGTTAAATTAACAGTATCATTTAATTCTAGTTTATCTAAATCATTGAAGAAAGCGATATATCCAGGACCAGAATGGGCTGCTAAGACTATTAGATTCATATCATCATTTAAAATAGTAACATTTTCTTCTACATTATTATGAGAACTGTTAATATTATAGATTTTTTTAGATAAGTTTAATTTATCTATTGTTAAAGTGCCAATTATTTCATCATTTGCATCTTTATTTACTGTACTAATATAACTAGTATTAGTATTTCTTTCTAAGTTTGCAGTACTAATACTTTTAATATCTTTTTCACTATTATATATTAATAGACAACTACCTAAGTATACTGTTAGTAGTAAGATACTAACTAAACTTTTTCTTAACAATTAAGTATGTAGGTAATATTAAACTAAATAAGTGGTAGTTGTTATCTTCAGTACTTGTATTTGGTACTTCTATAGAAATTGTTTCTTTAGGTACTTCTTCTTTTTCTTTTTCTTTATAATCATTTATTGTGTAATAATAATCTTTATCTATATCATTAATAAATATTTCAAATGGTTCTATTTTAGTATAACCTTCGGTAGTGTTAGATTGTACTATTTTATAATGACCATAAGGAAGAGTAATCTCTGCAAGCCCATTTTGATCTGTGGTGATACTTTTAACTAGATTATTATCTTTGTCATAGATTTCAAAAGTAATATTAGGTTCTGTTTGCATTAGTAAACCATCTCCATATAACTTTTTAATAGTTACTTCTTTTTCAATAACTTTATTTTCAATAGTTAAATCTACTGTAGGATTATCACCTGTAAAGTTTATTTCATATACTTTATCATTAGGAAGATATCCTGTTCCTGTCTTAGTTTCTTTTAGATAATAAGTACCATAATCTAAATCAAAATCATTGCTTGATAAAGAGGCTTCCATATTTTCATCTAAAGATATATCTGTGATTTTTTCCATATTTTCATTATATAGAGTAAATACTGTATCTTTTAGAGAAGCTTCTCCTTTGTTTTCTGTTGTTCCTGTATCTTTATCAACCTTTTTAATATTTAATTTTAATTCATTAAAACAATATCTTACTTTTGCTACTCTATTATTAGGATTTCCTATAGTTGCTAGATGTTGACTATTTGGATTATAGTAAAATAGAATAGAACTACTATAATTATGATATCTTGTAAATGTTTCTTCATAACAACCTGGGGTCTTTTTAGTAACTGTAACTAGGTTGTTATTTATATCAACATCATTATTTGGTCTTGCAAAAAATTTTACAATATCATTAGTATCTTTAAAAGTTAATGGTTTTCCTACTATTCCGTAAAATGTTTGATTATTAAAGCTTGGCATGATATAACTGCTATTTATAGTGCTATTAATAATATTAATTTCATCATCATAAGTTGTTATTTTATTTCCATTTAAGGTATCTGTGAAATAAAACTCATTATTGGGTTCCACTGCTTGCCATATCATTAATTGGGTAACTGCATACCATTTTAAATCGTTTGAATGTCCACTGTATCCATAACCAAATCCTATAATATCTCTTAATCTTTCTAGTGTTTCATTATTAATGTCTGGTAAGGATGATACTGTTTCATAAGAGTTATTATTAGGGTTAAACTTAGTGAAAGGTTGTAAACAGTATGCAAGTTTTCCATCACTTGTTCTTCGATATACTCTTGCTTTTTGATAATATTTAGTTTTGGTAGTTTTATCATATCTAACCATATAGATATTATCAATATATTCTGCTTCATAGAAAGAATCCGTACTTGCATTTACAATAGTTGTAGAACTTATTAAATAAATAAAACTTAGAGTTAAGAATAATAATATTTTTTTCATAAATTTTCCTCCTTTTTTCTTAACGAGACTTACTCTAGCATGGACTAAAAAAAGATGCAAACTATGAATTTTGTAAATTCGAGGTGTTTTTTGAGCCAATTTTGTAAATTCGCTAGGGGAATTTACAAAATTCAGAGTAAAAATTTCTTGAATTTTAAAAATTCATATAAATTTTATTTTTTTTTCATTTATAATATTTTTAGGAGGTTAAGATATGGGAAAGTTAATAGTAATTGAAGGAGTTAGTGATGGAGTTGGTAAGACTACACAAATTAAAGAATTATATAACAAATTTGTTAATTCAGGAAAAGAGGTAATCTATCATCATTTTCCTAGTTATGGTAGTGTAGGGGCTAGTTTAGTAGAAGAATACTTAAAAGGTAATTTAGGTAAAAGAGAAGATATTGGACCTTATGCAATTAGTAGTTTTTATGCATTAGATAGATTTTATGCTTATCACATGGAATTAAAAGATGCTTTAAATAGTGGTAAGATAGTCTTGTTAGATAGATATACAACATCTAATTTAATCTATCAAGGGTCGCTATTTGAACGAGAAAAAAGAGATGAGTTCTTAAACTATATAACAGACTATGAATATAATAGACTCGGTCTTAAGAAACCTGATTTAGTTATCTTTTTAAAACTAGATAAAAACTTTGCTAATACTCTTAGAAAAAATAGAGATACTGAAGGAGTAGAAGGAGATATTAATGAGAAAGATAATGCCTTTTTAGATAAAGTCTATGATAATAGTTTATATGTGGCAGATAAGTATAACTTTAAAATAATAGAGTGTAGTAAAGATGGGGTGTTACGTAGTATTGATGATATAAGTAGAGAGGTTTATAATATAGTTAGAAAAGAACTTGAGTTATAGAATTTTTTTTCTTATAATATAGAGAAAAGGAGATGCAATATGCAAATTATAAACAAACTAATTAAAGATTTAAAAAAAGAGAGAATTATATATAAATTAGATGGTGATGATAGGGAATATTCTATTAATTTATTAAACTATCTTTTTAATATTCGTAAAATATATTCTAAGAGTGGTAGATTACGAGATAATGTTTCTCATATTTGGTTTAAAGATTTTTACTTATCTGGTGCTTTAGATGTTAATAATTGTTCTAAGGTAATAGTGTCTAGTAGTGATGATAATATTGAAAGTTTTAGTATATATGGTAGTGAAGGTGTTGATATAGTACTTAATCTTTGTGATAAGCTTGGAAAAGAGAGTGCTCATGTTGTTATTGAAGACTCTCAGTATCTTCGTTATGGTCATGGTTTTTGTGACTTGGAAGTGAGAGATGCTAAAAAGATAGAAATATCTGGTGATAAATGTAATTTGAGAGATGTTGTTATTAGTAGTGATTCCTTAGAGGTGTATAGTAAAAATGTTAATATAAGAAGACTGAACTATATGGGGGATAAAGTTAACTTTAATGATTCTAATGGTAATATAAAAACAGTATCACTTAATGGTGTTTCTGAATTTAAAATAAATAATTGTAGTTTTGAAAGCAAAGATGCTAGTTTTGATATTGCTCTAACTCCTGTTATTAAAGATTCTTTTTGGATGTTTTCTAATCCTATAACTTATAATAAAGTTATTATTGGTAATGAAGATGAGGAATTTATTTTAGAAGATGATACATTTAATAAAGATAAATGTATAGATCTGGGAAGAGCATATGTTAGTTATGCTTTATCTAAATTATTAGAAAATATTCAGTGTATAAATGAGTATAAGAAAGATGAATTTAATAATATGCTTAATCAGGATATAGACGAAGTTAAGAAATATTTGGATAATTTAGAATCACAAAGTAATGATTTTAAAATTGGCTTAGATGAGGTCAAGGTGAAGAGTTATTCTATTTATAAAAATAATTAGTCTTTTATGACTAGTTTTTTCTTTAGATTTAGCATATAATAAGAGTAGTTTTGGAGGTGGTATAATGACTGATTTAGAGATTGCTCATAATACAAAGTTAGAAGATATTAAGACAATTGCTAGTAAGCTTAATCTTTCTTTAGATGATATAGAGATGTATGGTAAGAGTAAAGCTAAGATAGTTAAAGATAAGGGAGAAACAAGTGGTAAAGTTATCTTGGTAACGGCAATTAATCCTACTCCTTATGGAGAAGGTAAGACTACTGTTAGTATTGGTCTTGCCGATGCCTTTAATAAGCTTAATAAGTCTATTTGTCTTGCTTTAAGAGAACCTTCGCTTGGCCCTGTTTTTGGTATTAAAGGGGGGGCGACTGGAGGAGGTTATAGTCAAGTTGTACCAATGGAAGATATTAATTTACATTTTACAGGGGACTTTCATGCGATAACTTCTGCTAATAACTTAATTAGTGCAGCGATTTATAATCATATTGAACAGGGGAATAGTTTAGATATTAAAACAGTAACTTTTAATCGTTGTTTAGATGTTAATGATAGGAGTTTAAGAGATGTTAAATTAAAGTGTAAGAGCGGTGAATATTTAGATCACTTTAATATAACAGCAGCGAGTGAAGTTATGGATTTATTTTGCCTTGCTACTGATATAGATGATTTAAGAAATAGATTATCTAGGATAATAGTAGGTTTTAATAGTAAAGATGAGGCTATTTATGTTCATGATTTAAAACTTGAAGGGGCTTTGACTGTTCTTTTGAAAGATGCTTTTAAGCCTAACTTGGTACAGACTTTAGAAGGGACACCTGCTATTATTCATGGAGGACCTTTTGCAAATATTGCTCATGGTTGTAGTAGTATTACTTCTATAAAACTTGCTAGGAGTCTATCTGATTATGTTATTACAGAAGCTGGTTTTGGTAGTGATTTAGGGGCTGAGAAATTTCTTGATATAGTTTGCCCTACCGCTGGTATTACTCCTGCTACTATTGTTTTAGTGGTTACAGTTCGTGCCTTAAAATATAATGGTGATGGAACGCTTGCGTTTGGTATATGTAATATAGATGCTCATCTTAATCATTTAAAGAATTATAATGTACCTATTGTTGTTTGTCTTAATAAGTTTGCTGATGATAGTTTAGAAGATATTAATTATATAAAAGACTATGTTAAAAGTCGTGGTTATGTTTGTGAAGTATGCAAAGCTTATAGTAAAGGTGGAGAAGGGGCACTTGATCTTGCTAAAGCAGTTATTAAGTCGTGTGATGTGGAAAATAACTTTAAACCTTTAGTTGATAAAAGTGATAGTATTAAAGATAAAATAAATAAACTTAATAAACTTGTTTATAACTCTAATTGTGTAGAATATAGTGAGGCAGCAGAAGAAAAGTTAAAACTTATAGATAAATTAGGCTTATCTCATCTTCCAATTTGTGTAGCGAAAACACAATATTCGATAAGTGATGATCCTAAACTGTTAGGATATCCTAAAGATAATATACTTCATGTAAGAGATTTAATTATAAATAGTGGAGCAGGTTTTATTACAGTACTTTCTGGTAAAATTTTTACAATGCCGGGACTTCCTAAGAAACCTAATTATGAAAATATAGATTTAGTAGATGGAGAGATAAAGGGGTTATTTTAATGAATAATATAAGTATAGAAGAAAAGATTAAAGTATTAGAACAATTATATGTTAAAGAAAAAGCTGAAGAGAAGAAATTATTTATTTTATATCAAATAAAAAAATATAAGGAGTTATTAGATGTTAAATCCGAATTACAAAGGGAAGTTAATTAATAGTATAAATATCTTTTGTAAAAACATTAATTGTTCAAACTGTGGTGGTACTTATAACTTTCAAACATTTTCTTGTGAATACTGTGGTAGTTTTAACGAAACTTTAAAGAAAAGTTATGAGAGCATTTCTTCTCTTATTCCTAATTTAAACAAAGATAATATAGATAAAGAGATTACTTTGTACTTATATAAACTTATTAATAGTAGTGATATCTTTAATCATGCTTTAGAACAGTTTGATTTAACTAAAGACACTAAAAATATTATTAAGGAATTAGAAACTAAAGTATACTATAATGATTTAGATGTTAAGCTTTTAGAGGGTATTTTTAGTAATGATATCTTCTTAAATATAGATAATGTATTAAGAGATATTATACTTAGAAATGTCATTTTAGGGAAAAATAACCTTAGTGAAGAATTAATAGAAAAAGTAATTAGTCATTTAGTTCTTTCTGATACTAGAAAGATAAGTAAAGATAGTAGATTTTATATACGTAATTTAGGAGATAAGGTTGAAGGTTTAGCTTTTCATTATTATGTATGCTTAGATAAAGAAGTAATGGATAATTTTTATGATAATGGGGATATTTCGATATTTTATGTATTACCTCATGAGATGATGCACACTTATAGAACGTATTTAGAAAGTAAAGGCATAGTTAGTAGTATTTATGATGTTTTAGCATTAAAAGAAAGATTGCTTAGAGAATATAATCAGGATATCTATTTTAATGATAAAAACTATATTAAAAATCTTCATGAGATAGAAGCGAATGCTTTTTCTTATCATTCTGGTACTAATTATTTAAAAAGCTTAGGTTTTGAAATAAAAGAAGATGATGCTTTAAGAATTTCTGGTATCATTAATAATGATTTAACAAGATTAGATAATCCTTTAAGAGAAATTGATGGAGAACTTGTTAATATTAATGAATTATTCGCTGACTTTATAAAAGATAAAAAAGATTTTCTTTATAAGTATCCTCAATTACATTATGAATTTAAAGAGGAAGAGGGCCAGATTGTCTATAAAAGTAAAATGGAACTTGTTGATGAGATGATTTTTCAGAATAAAGATGAGAGTTTAGAAGAACTTTATCTTTATTTGATAAAAAATGCTCAAGAAAGAGAGCGTATTAAGGATAAGAGTGATACTTTGAAAAGTTAATATAAAAAGGAGTGATATTTATGTTAAAGATATATAATACTGATATTACTAGTGGAGAGTTTAGTAGAATAGATAAATATGAAGTAGGAAGCTGGGTTAATTTAGTTAATCCTACAGAGGTAGAGATAGATGAAGTAGTTAATGCACTAGGTATAAAGAAAAACTTTATTATGAGTGTTATTGATGATGATGAGAAACCTCGTATTGATGAAGAAGATGGGGTTAAGATGCTTCTTTTAGATGTTCCTGTTTATGAGACTAAGAATAATGTTAAGACTATTACAACTTTACCTATAGGTATTTTAGTTGTTAGAAATGATTATATTGTGACAGTTTGTTTACAGAAGTATAGTATTATTGATGAGTTTACTAAGGGAAAGATTAAAGAGTTTTATACTTATAAGAAAAGTAGATTTATTATTCAGATGATTTATAAACTTGCTTTATTATATTTAAAGATGTTAAGAGAAATAGATAGTAAAATAGAAGTAGCAGAGTCTAATATACTTAATGCTACTAAGAACCAAGAACTTTTAAATTTACTTTCTATTGAAAATAGTTTAACTTATATAATTACAGCTTTAAAGAGTAATGGAGTTGTTCTTGATAAAATATTAAAAGGCAATGTAATTGAGCTTTACGAAGAGGATGAAGACTTATTAGAAGATGCAATTATTGAAAATAATCAAGCGATAGAAATGGCTGATTTATATAGAGGAATTTTATCTAGTACTACAGATACAGTTGCTACTATTATATCTAATAATCTTAATACTATTATGAAGTTCTTAGCAGGTATTACGATTGTATTTTCTATACCTACAATGGTAGCATCTTTTATGGGTATGAATGTTACATTTGGTAAGTTTGCTGATAATCCTTATGCTTTTGTTTTGTTACTTTTATTATCACTTCTCTTATCTTTGATAGTTGCTCTTATCTTAAAAAAGAAAAATATGTTATAAAAAACTTCCCTTGGTGGAAGTTTTAATTAACTTGAGTATTAGTTTGTTCTTCTGTTGTAGTAGTTGTCGGTGGTGTTTGGGTTGGTTCTTCTTGAGGAGTATCTCCTATATTAGTTGATAATGTAGGTTGTGTTTCTGTTACTACTATAGTACCGGTATAAATGCTATTATTATAAGTAATTGTGTACTGATAATTACCTGCAGTATTGACATTAACTTTACTAAGGTCAATTAACATAGTGGCTTTTATATCATCAGTAAGGGGTTCTATTACATAGTTACTAACATCAGTTGGTAGAGCAGTACCTACATTTATGTTTACAGTTTTTAAAGTTATGCTTTGTAAAGTATTATTTGTTACTTCTTTTTCTTTTACAATAATAATACCTTGATATGTCTTCTTTTTATAAGTAACTGTGTAATTATATGTTCCTGGTTCAGTAACGTTAACTTCACTTGTATCTAGTTTTAAGTTTGCTAGAACTTCATCTGAGACAGCACTATCTAAGTAGTCAATTATTTTGACACTTAGAGGAGTGTTAACTTCAATTGTTAAATTTTTTAATTTTATGTCAATATCACTTTCTTTACTTACTTGTTTTTGTTCAACTACTACTAATACTTTTTCTTCTACATTATTTGCCTGTAAAGAACTATACATTACTCCTGAGGCAATACAAAGAACTCCAAGTAAGGAAAGGGCAGTTACAGTTATAATTCTAACATGTTTATCCATACATATCATCCTTTACTCTTATAAACATTATAATCGAAGTAGTGTCTATTTACAAGTAAAAAAGTGATTACTTTACATATAATCACTTTTGATGGTTACTTTTGTAGCCTTGATACCAATCACTTGCACTATCTATGATACTATCTTTAATACTATCTTTGATATTTTTAATTTTATTGTAATTATCTGTTCCAATTAATTTTTCGATAATATCTAAAAGATTAGAATAAGCTTCTGCAGTTGAATCTTTAATATTTCCAAGATCTTCTTTCCAATTAGGATTAATTTTATTTATTTTATTTTCAACTTCTTTAAGTTCATCAATACATTTTTGTTGGGCTTCAGGATTTAAATCAGCAAATTTAGTATCTTTATACTCCTTGTCATAAAATATAAAGTCTATGGCATCTATAAAATAATCTCCCCAAACTTCATCTGCTTTTTCAAAGTTTTCTGTATAGATTAAATTATTAATTTCTTCATTTTTATCTTCAAAGTATTTTACTATTTCGCTATCTTCAGTTGTTTCTTCAGTATTGTTATTTTCAATTTCTGTTGTAATTTCATTAGTTGGTTCAGCATTATTTTCTTTACTAGAACAACCTGTTGTTACTAGGACAAAAGAAAGTGCTCCCATTGCTATCAATTTTTTTAAATATTTTTTAATATCTATATTCATTATTATCACCTAACTTTGTTCATAAATTGTTTTAACTTTACATTTCCCTCTTAAGAAAGGATTATATAGTTTTCTATCAAAGTCTTTATAATGACCAACTGGATTTAAATATTTATCATTCTTATTGTAGTCTTCACTTATTTTGTATTCTTTATATCCTAATATTTCATTAACTTTTTTATTTCTGTATTTCTTTTTATATTTTCTTACAAGAAACCCATCTTTTCTATAGTAATTAGTTACTTCTTTATAGTTATTTACTTTTAAATCTTGTCTAGATATTTTTTCTGTGCTTTTACTTTTTATGTAATTGTCATGATTAGAAATAAGTCTTGTTACTATTTCTTTATTATTATGGAAACCATGGAATTCATCATTAGTATTAATCTCATAAAGGCTTGTTTCTTTGTCTTCATAGATATTTGTTTCAGTTCTTTTATAAGTTGTATAGTAATCATTATTAAGCTGTTTATAGCTAACTTCTTCTCTATAATCTTTTCCTTTTAAAGTAGAATTAATATTATCTTTTTCTATTGATATATATAATATATGAGTTTCTTTATTACTTGTTAGTTCTAAAACAATAGCATCTTTATCTATTAACTTTACATTTCCATATATTAAAAATACTTTTAGATGTCTTAAGAAGTAGTCCTTAATTTTTTCATCTTTAGGAATATTTTGTAAATATTTAATAATACCTTCTAGTTCATCTAATTCTTTAGGTTTTAGCTTTTTTCTCTTTTTCCTTTTAATCGTATCAATAGTAAGATTAAATTTTTTTATATACTCTTCATTTAAATCTTGCTCAATTAATACTTCCCTTCTTGACATTAATAAATTGTAATTGTTATTCATTTTTCATTTTCTCCTTTACCATATCTCCTTGATAGAGATCTCTAGTATTCATTATTTTATCAATTTCATTTAAAATTGTAAACTTTTTAGTAAGCCAAGTTGGCTCTATTATATCATCTTGCTTTGGATCTTCTGTTAAGCGATGTATTACAATTTTAGGATTAAGATACTCTAGTTGCTTCACTACTATATTAACATATTCTTCTTTGGTTAGAATATGAAATTTATGTTTTTGATAATATTTTTCTAAAGGTGTGTCTTTTAATACTCCTAGCATATGTATTTTTATACCATCGATATTTAAGTCATTTAAATGTTTAACTGTATCAATCATCATATCTTCTGTTTCATAGGGGAGGCCATTAATGATATGAACAACGACATTAATATTTCGCATCTTTAACCTTTTGACCATCTTATTAAAGTTATCAAGACTAGAGCATCTATTAATTAGTTTACTTGTCTTTTCATGGATAGTTTGTAATCCTAATTCTACGATTAGATAAGTTCTTTTACTAATATCTTCTAGGTAGTCTAAACATTCATCAGTGATAGAATCACTTCTAGTAGCGATAGATAGACCAATACAATCATCTCTATTTATGAAAGGTTCAAAGCACTCTTTAAGTCTTTCTATAGGTGCATAAGTATTGGTATTCGCTTGAAAGTAAGCGATGAACTTGGCATTAGGCCATTTCCTTTGCATCATTTCTTTTCCTTTTTCAAACTGAGTTATTAAATCTTCTTTAGGGTTTCCTGCATATTCACCACTACCTAATTTAGAACAATAGATACAACCACCAATCCCGACTTTTCCATCGATATTAGGGCAAGTAAAGTTAGCATTTAAACTTACTTTACAGACTTTAGAATTAAACTTTTCTTTATAATAATAAGTTAAGGTGTGGTATCTTTTATTATCACTTGTATATTTAAATTTATTTTCCATATTCTACTCCTAATATTTGTAAGTACTTGGCTAGTTTATATTCTTTAGAAAAGACTTTACTTATTTTTTTAGGGTTCTTACCATTTTCTAAATGACTTAAGAAAAATAATATTAAAGTTTTAGAGTTAATCTTTTTTGTTAAACTCTTTATATTTTTTATCGTCTTTTTATCTATGGTATCTTCTAATTCTATTTTCTTACTTAGTTCTCTTACAAAGCTCTTAAAACTATATATTTTTGTTTCATCTAACTTAAAAGATTTACCTAGTTGTTCTATAGATGCTAAGAAATTTTTTTCAGTAGGGTCTAATAAAACATCTTTATTATTTAGATAATACTTATTAATAGTATTCTTTCTGAAGGTAAATTTATTACCATCTAATTTCTTAAAAGCTTTTAGGGTATCATTATAACCTAATTTAGCATTTATTCTAGCCGCTTCTTCATTAAAGTTTAAGAAGAAAGAGATGTTATTTCTAGGTTTTATTATAATACTATCTATTTGTTTATTAAACTTTTTCTTAAAGCCTGGGGTTCCTAAATCAACAATTATTAGGGATTCTGCACCTAGTTCGATAGCAAGTTCTATAGGTAAGTTATCATAATAACCACCATCTATATATTTATCTCCATCTATTTCTTTCATTTTAAAAGCAGGAAAACAGGTAGCGGAAGCCATGAGATAGTCAATTAACTTATCTTCAGGGATAGTATCTTTAGTTAAGATTAAAGGCTTTCTAGTAGTAAAATTATAAGTAATTAGTCCAAAATCAATTCTACTGTTGTAAAACTTTCTTTTATTAACAGACTTTTCTAGAATAGTTTCTATTCTTTTAATATCCATGCCACCATTTTTGATAAAATTACTTCCAAATAGTTTAAGAATATCTATTTCTTTGTTTGATTTAGGTAGTTTATTAAAAAGATACTCTAGATTTATTCTTTTCCATATTCTTTTCGCTTTAAAATAAGAGTTTTCACACATGAAGACACCATTTAAAGCACCAATAGATGTTCCTGTTACAATATCATATTTAATATGTAGTTCTCTTAAGGCCTTCCAGACACCTAATTGGTAACTTCCTTTAGCACCTCCACCAGATAAGACAACTGCTGTTTTCAAATACATCACGCCTTTCAAGAGCTTATTATATCATAGTTTAAAAGATTTAAAAACTATGTTATACTTTTATTAGAAGGTAGTGTGGTTTAATGACAAAGAAAAGAAAATTGAAATTAAAAAGTAGTGCAAGAAAACCTTTAGTAATAATTAGTGCGATTGTTGTAGTTATAATTATTATTTTAGCATTTTATTTTAATAGAATAGGAGAACTTAAGAATTTAGGATATAGTGAAGAGGCGGCGAAGAGTATTATCTTTAAGTTTAAGTATTCTTATATTATGGATATAGGAGAGAATAAGACTTTAAATGCTGCTTTTGAAAGTGATGATTATATAGAAGATAATCTTGATAATTATGCTAAGATTGATTATGAAAATCAGAAACATTTAATTAGAAATATTAATAAATTATTAGATAAAGGTTATAGTGTTGATGAAGTTAATTTAATTATTTCTAAAGGGGATGATACATCGGTTAGTGACTTTACAAAGAGAGATAAAGTTAAGTATATAGAAGAGTTTTTATCTATTGATTTTGCAAAACTTGAGAATTTAGATAGATATGTAGAGTATCAAGATAAAGAAAATGATGATGCCGAGACTACTGTTTTATATGTCAATATGGATTTTGATAAAGAAGATTATGTAGACCCTTTAGTTATAGATGATTTTGATGATTATGTACTTGTTAATAAGCATAGACAGTTAAGTAGTGATTATGTTCCAGATGATTTGGTTAAGATAAAAGACGAATATGTTAAGACAGCTGAAGATGTAGAAATAGAGAGAAATGTAGCGAAGGCTTTTTATGATATGGCAGAAGCGGCAAGTAAAGATGGCATGGAATTAATGGTTAGTTCTGGGTATAGAAGTTATAAAGACCAAGAAGAGATTACTAATACATATTTAGAGCTTTATGGACAAAATTATGTGGATAATTATGTGGCAAAACCTGGTTTTTCTGAACATCAAACAGCGATGAGTTTAGATATTGCAAGTAAATCTGTAGATACTTTTATAGAAAGTGATGAGTATGGTTGGATGATGGATAATGCTTATAAGTATGGATTTATACTTAGATATCCTAAGAGTAAAGAAGATATTACGGGATATAAGTGTGAAGCTTGGCATTATAGATATGTAGGTAAAAAGATTGCTAAATATATAAAAGAAAATAATATTACTTATGATGAATATTATGTGATGTTTTTAGATGATTAAAGAGGCATAGGAATGTACCTCTTTTAATCTCTATTTGCATATATTTATAACTCTTTTATTTTGTCTTTTCATTCTCTTATATCTTTAGTTTTTCAGCAAGGTTTTGCAAACCATTATAAAAAAAGGGCTGGAGCC
>CAMMMH010000027.1 GCA_946497955.1 uncultured Mycoplasmatota bacterium
CTTTGACAATTCAAAAAAATATTATAGAAATTTACACACTAGTCTTGACAAGGTCGCCGGCGAACCAAAAAGACCGAAACGTAGCCACAAAAGAAAGGGTAACACCAAAGAAAGAGCACGTCACATACAGTTTAATCCCCGAGGCAAATGAGGAGTCATTTGCCTAATTCTACCTAAGAAATTTTATATGGACTACTAGCAGTTCCATCTCCAGACGTAAACCCGTCATCAGTGGTCACATTGATAACTGGACGCACGGCGAAATTGAAGTTGACATCGTTGATATCCAGACCCTCACGCTCATACCATACAGTAGCATTACCACCATAGAAACCGGCCGGCGTCATACTCCAATACCACATCTGAGAATCTCCTGGATTTAAATAACTATTTCCTACTACATACGAACTTTCTCCTGCTAATACTAACTCATCTGCTGTTATCAATCCTGCTTTTAATCTATATGAACCTCCATATGTCTCTTCTGTTGCAGGACAACTTAATGTTGGGGCATTATTCCCTGGACTGTTTTTCTGGAAATTTGCTAGTCTATCCCCCATGCTTGAATACATATAAACGTCCGTTAAATCTCCAAACATTGCTTCTGATACATCATATTCACTAGCATTCTTATATCCACTACTATCACTACAGAATCTTCCTCCTATTACTTTACTATCATAAATACTACTTCCCAATGTATTTTTATACCATGTATCTACTTCTTTTTTTATAAATGAATCTGTTCCGTTATCATAGGTATATCCTGTGTATTTTGGATCATTAGACTCTAAATTATATGGAATTTTTCCTACTGCAAATGAATTAACTAAATCACTATTATCTGGATTTGCACTTGTTCCATTATAGATTAATCTTAAACTGCCATCTCCATTTACTCTTACTATCTTCCAGTACATCTTATCTCCAGCATTAGCAAGTTTTACTTGAGTACACTCATCTTCATATCCAACATTCGCTTCCCTACAACTTTCTAAGCTTTGATAATAAAGCCCATTATTTTCATATACATAATAATCACTTGCATATTCTCCAAATTGAACATTATTATTTGTTACCGCTCCCCTATAATAATAACTTACTCCATCTTCATCATTCATACTATATAGTCCATTAGTCACTTGACTAGGTTCACTTCCATATTGCGGCCCTTCTTCAGGATCAAATGAACTTATATAACTTCCATTACTTGCATAATTAAACATATTTGTAGTTTCTTCTTGCAATTCATTATCTTCTAATATCTCTTGAGTAGTTAATGGAACATATTTATCTCCTGCTTTTCCATACACATTTATTCTTACACTAAATGTTAATCCTCCTCCATCACCTTGGGGATTATAACTTTCATCAACATACATTCTTAGTCTATAGTTATTACTTTCACTAGAGTTCATACTACTTGTATATAAACTCATCTCTCCTTCTGGCCTTCCTGTATAATCATTAGCAGTTGCCTCTTCATTATATGTCTCAGGTGTCATTAAACCTTCTTCATTATCTCCATTTAACTTTGTTAGATATAACTTAATATATTTACCATCTATCTTCTTTTGATCTCCTGATAATACTGTTATATCTTTTGCACTTATTTCATAATTAATATTAACATCTCCTGTTATTTCACTACTTATACTAAAATCAAAATATTCTCCAGGATTTAATCTTACCATTCCTGTTTTATCTGTCGTTGGTAAGGCTCCTGTTAAGTTAATAGTATTACTTGTTTCTGTATATTTCATGGTTATCGCACCAGTTGTTATAGTATTTATACTACCTGTTCTGCTATAGTTAAAAGCAGCATAACTCACTCCTACTATTGCAATTACCATTACTATTAACACCACTATTATTACTATGTTTTCACGTTTTTTCATTTTTTCTCAACTCCTCTTATTTTTTATAGTCTTTACCAAATTATTATCTTCTATACTATAATTAAATACTAACACATAAAATCCAAAATATCAAATATCTTGACATTATAAAAAGAATAGAACACTCCTCTACTCTATTCTTTTTACACTATGAAAGAAAGTAATATTATTACTTATATTTACTAAACTGCCCCCCCCCAAGTAACATATTGTGAACCCAAAGTTTTAGAAAAATGACGAATTAATTTACCCCAGAATTGACGATTTATTTTACCCTGATAAATTAAATTTGCCATATTTATTCATTCCTTTCTTTATCTTTGTTAACTTAATATTATCACAAACTAAATAACTTGTGCAATAACTATTTTCTCCTGCTGTGTAAACTATTAATATCTTCTAACTCATTATGAACTTGTCTAACTACTTTATAATTAATACCATCAGAGCTTTCTAAATAGTCAACATAAATATCTTTACCCATAAAATTACCATCTTTATCAAAAGATAACACATCTATTTGTAATTCATCTTTATATGGACTAGTAAATCTATATATATAAGGATTATCGTTCTCTTTTAAAATATCATCTTTATTAAAGTAATATTCTCCTATATGCACATTTTTAACATCTCTATCACTACGTCCTATATCATTACTAAATATAGTTTTATCACCATAGCTTATAAACAATCTTTTCATATTATCAACACTTGGTAAAACACCACAACTATTCTTTCTGCTAAAGTATCTATCAGATAATTCCTCATTAGTAAAATTACTACTAAATAAAGGACCCACTGTAATATTACCTAGACTTATCTCTCTAATAGAATTACCATAAAGATTAAAACTAATATCTCCTATATTAGCCATTAAATAACTCTTTAAAAAACTATAAACACCCTTATTTAAATATCTTACATTTTTACAAATTGTACTACTTATAATATAATCCGCTACTACACACTTTTGTTCATCTGTTAAACTATCTTTATTCTCATTAACAAAACCACAAAAAGAGGACAAAGAAGCCCTCTCTTCTTTATCTAAAATATTCATATTAGGTAATAATTTATCCATAACTACACGTCCTTTTCTACTTACTAATCATTACTACTACTTAATACGACTTTAGTTGTATGTTCTTTACCATCACGTATATAAGTTATCTCTATTTTATCACCTACAGAATATTTGTAAAGCTCATATCTTAAATATGCAGAATCTTGCACTTCTTCTCCATTAAGTTTCGTAATAATATCTCCTTCTTTTAAGTCAGAGTCCGCTGCTCCACTACCTGACTCTATTCCTGCAACTACAACTCCACTATCTATATCATTAGGAATATCAAAATTATATCTATAAGACCCCTTAGCATCACTAACATTAATCATAGATACACCAAGTAATGGCCATTCAATCTTTTCTCCTTTTTCAAGAGTTTCTAATTTACTATTAACATACTCTATAGGAATAGCAAATCCCATACCTTCTACTTCTGTTTGTACAAACTTCATAGAAATAACCCCTATAACTTCTCCATTAGTATTCATTAAAGGCCCACCACTGTTACCAGGATTAATCGCAGCATCTGTTTGTAATACTTTCATAACCCAGTCGCTTCCACTAGTAGTACTATCAGTACTAACACTAACTAATCTATCTTTACCTGCTAAATGCCCAGTAGAAACACTACCTCTATATTCATAACCTAAAGGACTACCAATAGTAAATACTAAATCACCCAGCTTAGCATTTTCACTATTACCAAGTTGTAAAGCTTTTATACCATCATATTTTTTTATCTTAATAATAGCAATATCAACATAAGAGTCTCCTCCTAATACTTCACCATCTATCTCTTCATCTTTTGAAGTAATTAAAGTAACTTTATCAGCATTATCTACAACATGTTGATTAGTCATAACATAAGCAGAATCCCCTTCTATTTTATAAACAAAACCTGTACCAGTAGAAGCTACTTCATCGTTTTGATAGTTTCTAATCATCAAAACCCCATCATAAACTTTCTCTACCGCTTCACTAATACCAGACTCATCTACCACTACTTTAGTACAATCAGCAGAACTACAAGTTAATCCACTATTTGTAGAAGAACTACTATTATTCCCAACTAAATCTTCTCCTCCTATAATTACAAAGGTTAAAACCCCACCTATAACAAAAGATACAATTATAAGTACCGCTTCTTTAATTCTCTCTGAACTCATCACTCGTCTCTCCTCTCAATATTAGCAAGTTCCATATAATTACTAGGAAACCCCATTCTATCTAATATTTTATCTATTTTAATACTATGCAAATTATACTCAAGATTCTCAATTCTCTTTTCAAGCTCTAAACACATATCTTTAAACTCATTATAACTTAACATTCTCTTCATTATAATAAGAAGTGCAAATAAATCATTAGTACCGTTTTTATATTCACCTTCTTCATCTTTTTCTAACCCAAGTAACTCATGAAACCTTGTCCCTTTAATCTTCTTCTGGGTTCTATTTTCATAAAGAATATCTTCATGAGCACATAAATTACGATAATTAGAAAGTATTGGTAAATAATTACTAAACTCATCAAGTGGTATATTATATATCTTACAAATATTTACTTGGTCATCATATTTCATTATTGAAAATAATTCTCCCACTATTCCAAAAGATAAAACTTTAACTAAAATCCAAAGAGGCACATACCCATAATTAGACATATAATGAGCAGTCGCTGTATGTTGACTTCCATTAATTCTAATCTGTCTTTTCATCTTTTTAATCAAATCATTTACCTGCTTTTGTTTACTCTTATCACTAGTAAAGTTTTTAGCACGTAAATAATATTTCTCTTTATATCCATATTTCTTAGACAATTGATAAGAAAATATCGATTTTAAATTATTTTCAATAACAAGTAAGTATTTAAAGAATACATTTCTAATCGCTCTATCAAAGAGAAATAGACTATACATCTCTTCAAAAGTAACACCTTCTAAGAAATGTTTATCAACATTACTTCTCATAAAAGGATATCTATAACCTGATATAAAGAAATAATTTTCTCTTAACAGTATTTTCTTAGTATATTCTTCATCATTAATAGTCATACCCTTATATTTAAGTATTTCTATTTGTTCTTCTAGATTCTTAAACTGCTTATCTATCATCTTCTTCCTCACCTAGAATAGATTATATCACAGTTTTTGTGGAAAAAATATGATATTTTTATGAAAAATTATGTTATACTTTAAAAAGATAGAAAGGACTGATTTAGACTATGCCTGCAACTGTTACCCATGCTTATTTTGCAAATGACCTTTATGACATACTTCCTATTGGTCTAAAGAAGTTATTAATGGATGAAAAAAAGAGATTAAGAATGTTCTCTCAAAGTACAGATTCTTTTATTTTTTATAATCTTTTAAAAAAGAAAGATAAACATATAAGAGATTTTCAAGGATATTTTCATACAAATAAGAGCCAGGATTTTTTTATTAATCTAGTTAATTATATAAAGTATAATAACTATTATCAAAATAGTGAAATAATGGCTTTTCTCTATGGCTTTATCGCTCACTACTGTCTAGATTCTATTCTCCACCCCTATATAATTTATAAAACAGGTATAGTAAATGAAGATGACCCTAATACTTACAAATATAGAAATAAACATGAATATATGGAAAACTTTCTAGATAATTACATGATTAAACAAAAGGAATTTATAACACCATATAGTTTTAAGTTCTATGATTTTACTTTTGACCTAAAACCCTTCTCAAAAGAATTAATAGAAGTAATAGATTATGCTTTTAAAGAGACTTTTAACTTTAAAGATTTTTCTAAGTACTACTATAAATCTTTAAAAGATATGTACAAAGCTTTAAAGTATTTAAGATATGATAAATATGGAATAAAGATGTTTTGTTATAAAACTGTTGATAAATTTACTAGTGATAAGACTTTTAAATTTCAAGCGATATCTTATCATACTCCCCTAAAAGATGACCATAACTATTTAAATTTAAATCATAGTACCTGGCTTCATCCTTGTCTAAAAAGAGAAAAACACAATGAATCTTTTATTGAATTATATTCTATTGCTTTAAAAGATGCCAAAAAGATAATAACTGATGTTAATAGTTATTTAAAGGGGACTAAAAAGATTAATTTAAAGACTGTTTTTAAGAATTATTCTTATTTAACAGGAAAAAACTGCAATAATAAAAGTGAATTAAAATATTTTGAATAAAATTTGCTCTAACATATCACTATATAAATAGGTGATAATATGTTAGAAAGTTATAAGATTGCAAGAAGTAACAATGAAGAAGTATTATATTTATATTTAAATGTTAATTATGAATTTGGTGAAGACTTAGAAGAAGATGATTTAGAAAAGAAAGCTAGAAGTTATTTAGTTACTCATGATATTAAGTTTAATGGTAACAAGATTGTCTTTATTGTAAATGGTATTAGTACTAAGATGATTACTATCAACAACAATAAGACTTATTTAAATAATTATTTAATAACCCTTAATACTGAAGAAAAAATAACTTTAAAAGAATTATTATTAAGTCTTTTATTTAGTAATATAAATATCTCTTTAAGAGAAGAGACTCTAAAAGCTTTAACAGTTCTATATAGAGATGAAGTAATTTATAATTTAGATAATGATACACTTGATTTAAGAAAATTATCTCTATCTTACCATAACTATAATTATTACAAAGTTACTTATCCTGAAACATACAAAATTAAAAATGATTTATTTAACAAAGTAATAGATGACACTAATGGAGAGTATTTAATTAATGATAATAAACCTATTAGATGTTTTACTCACTTAGTAAGTAATGGTTATACTGAAGAAGATAAAAGTATTCCTTACACTGTAAAAAAAGAAAGTCTTTGGGACTTAGCCTATCCTAATTATTTACAAAGAAAAAATTATAGTATTAAAGAGTTTAAAGAAAGATTAAATCTAAAAAGTGATAATTTTACTATAAAGATTACTAGTATAAGCAACTCTAATAGAATAAAAGAATTAGACTTAGGTGAAAGAAAAATAGATGCTAGAAGTCTAGCCGTATATTTAGATTTACCTTCAACAGATATTACTATAATTATTAAGAAAGATTATCTTACTTTTATAACAAGAGGAATAGGTAGTGGCCTAGGTCTAAGTATTATAGGAGCAGATAATCTAGCCGAATTAGGTTATAACTATAAACAAATATTAAATTATTACTTTAAAGATGTCGCACTAGTTGTAAAAAAATAAATTTGCATAAATGTAATAATTATGATATAGTATATTTGTAAGAAAAATTCATACAATATAAAAAGAGGAACATTTAATTTGCAAGCGAATGTCACCTCTAATAAGAAGAGAATGCACTCATACAAATCTATGAGTGTCTATTTTGTTTTTAGAGATAATACTAAGAAAGCTAGGCTTAGTAAAACAGTAGGAATGAGCCTTAGAACTTTTATTATAAAAGTTTTAGTTTTCATAACCTGTTCCTCCTTTCCTATAGAATAGGAGGCGACACTCACATAAATGTTCCTTATAAATATAGTATCAAATTAATCTCTATAAAGCAAGAAAAAATGTAATAAATTAGTTACATGTTTTCGTAAATATATTAATATTCTAAAAAAAGGAACAATTATTGAATATTACTCTAAAAATATACTTTATACTACAGTCATTACAAATAAAGTATCATTTTTCATAGTTAATGAGTCTTAATATAAATTTATTAATTTATCTTGATACTTCCTCTCTTTTTCTAATTCTTTTAAAGACTTTTTAGGCGTTGGTAAACATTCTGGCATTGTACCACCATTTTTAGCAATAACTTCTCTAATATTTTTCCCAATATTATAATGAGTCTCATTTGCCTTTCCTTCTCCTTGAATATTATCTTTTCTTAATCTTGCTTCAGTTTGCGAAATACGAAAAAGATTAGTAGCTAATTCTTCACTACCCATATTGTCTAATATGTCTTCTCTATATCTTAATCCTTTTCTTTTAGCAATATCATCTGCAGTTTCTCCATTATATAATCCTTTATATCCAGCATTATGAAATTTATCAAAGTTCTTGACTCCTGCTTTTTTAGCAGCTTGATTTAAAGAATAGTTTCCTTTTTTAGTCAAATTCCTTTGATAAAATCTTTTCTCATCTTCCGTTAACATAGAATATTCTATCTCTGTTAACTCTTGACGCCTTGTTTGAACTGCAAAATAAGTTTGACCTAAAGCGACAACTTCTTTTCTAGGATCTGCATTTTGTACTATTAAATAACAAGCATATCTAGATAACTTATAATCTAATAAATTTTTAACTCCTCCATTAGGCATTTTTGATGTTTTTCCCACCTGGGAAAAATGTTCAAAAACCTTATAATTACTATTCTCACATGCTTTTTTAGCATTGTTTATTACATTACAAAACTTATCCCATCTTTTATATTCCAATACATTTTGCAATTCTCTTGCTAACTAATATTCATTACCATATTCATCAATATGTTTAATTTCTTCAAATACAGTCTCATTATATTTTTTTACTTTCATCATCCATTACCTCCCTCTGTTTTTATTTAAATGTATTAAAGATAACTATTTATCTCGTTACATCAATAGTATCATATTATTTTTTCTAGCACAAGAAAAAATGTATAAAAAAAGTTACGAGTTTTCGTAATCTTTTTATTTATTCAAAAACACTATTCATAAGTTCTTCTATAGTCTTTTTCCTCTCTTTAGTTTTATCTTTATTAATAGTTATAGTAACAACATCGCCTTCTTTGACATTAGGAACTAATTCTATTGGTAAATTACACATCTTACCTTTATCTATTTCCACAACTGCATAATCTCCTTCAATTCTATCTACAATTACTTCCATTAATCAGTCACCTCTAAACTATAACTAGCACTATCTTCTCCATCAGTAATTATAACTTCATAAGTACCAGGCTTAACATTACTACTAACTTTAAAAGTCCAACTAACATTACCTTCACTATCACTAGTTTTATCTTCAAGGCCACTTGCTTTACTAGCACCACTAGAATAGATTACATCAATATCGTAAGTAGTATTAGGAAGTCCTTTTATACTAACAGTAACATCACTTCCCTTGCTAACTGGAGAGTCTAAACTAACAAGATTTATATTACTACTAGTAGTTCTAGAACTACTATCACTACTAGACTCTTTATCACCATTACAAGTAACATCTACACCATCACTATCACAAACGATATTACCATCTAAATCAGTTCTAAGTACTTTCGCACCCACACTTTCATATCTATCTATAATAGACTGATAAGGATGATTATAAGAGTTACCCTCTCCTACCATAATAATAGCATACTCTGGACTTACCTTTTTAACAAACTCAACACTTGATGATGAATCACTTCCATGATGTCCTACTTTAATAACATCTGCATCTACATCACTAGTTATTTCATCTTCACTTAAAGTTTCAGCATCTCCCATAAATAAGAAAGTATTATCTAAATATGTTAATTTTAAAACAGCAGAATAATTATTTAAATTACTATAGTTATCACTATTAGGAGCGATAAACTCTAATTTTAGATTATCTTCATCAAAAACTACTACTCCACTCTTAGCAGTCTTAACTTTAAGACCTTTATTACTAATAGTAGTAAGTAAATCTTCAAAAGTCTTACTATTAGAACTAACTTTAGGCATATAAATAGTCCCCACATCAAAAGTATTAATAACTTCTTCTAATCCCCCAATATGGTCAGTATGCGGATGAGTTCCTACTACATAATCTATCTTTTTTATACCTAAATTATTAAGATAATTAATAACATTATCAACTTCATAAGCTTCTCCTGCATCAATTAACATAGTTTCCTTATTAGGAAGTTGTATAAATATAGAATCTCCTTGCCCCACATCAATATAATTAACTCTTAAAGTATCTCCACTAAAAGTAGAAACACTAGTCTTATCATCACTTTCTACAAATGGATTATCACATCCAACTACTAATAAACATAAACATATTAACAATACTATTCTTATCTTTTTCATAATCTACCTCTATTAATGACTTATATTTACACATATTCTATTGGGACATAATAATTATTATCGTCTATCGCTAGTATCTCTTTACATAAACATAAAACAATACCATTACCTACATTCATACCAAACTTACTAACAACATCAAAATTCTTAATAGACTTATTTCCTGGATTACTACTCTTTTTAATTTCTACAGGATAAACATAGTTATTAACAGTTACAAGCAAATCTATTTCTTTACCACTACTATCTCTATAAAAATATAAATGTCTTCTAGGATCAATTCCATTATTAGTATAAGATTTTATAATTTCACTAACTATAAATGTTTCAAAAATAGCTCCACTATAAGAACTTTTCTCTAATATCTCAGCATTAGTATATCCTGTTAAATAACAAGCAAGTCCTGTATCCATAAAATATATTTTAGGTCTTCTTATCGCTCTTGAAACATTATTATTAGTATAAGACTGTAATAAATAAATAATTCCTGTATTTTTTAAAATTGATAACCATTCTTCAACAGTTTTATTATCTATACCTACATCACTACTTATTTCATTTGCATTAAATTCTCCACTAGTTCTAGCCGCTAAAGTTGTAATAAATTTAACAAACTTATTTTCATCTTTAACTTTGATTAACTCTCTAACATCTCTTTCAATATAAGTACGTATATAACTACTATAATAGTGTTCTACTATCATTTCTTTATCAAGTCTTACATCTGGATAACTACCCCTTAATATATTTTCAAAAATTTTATTTACACTTAATCTTTTTAAAGGTTCTTTTTTCTTTAATAAATTAATATCCGGAATAAATTGTTCTTCTTTAAATCCATTTATTTCTCTATTAGAAAAAGCAAACAAATCGAACACACCAACTCGACCAGATAATGATTCTGACACATTTTTCATAGTCTGAAAAATTTGGCTACCTGTTAAATAATAAAGTGTACCTACTTCTTTTCCATTATTAAACATTGCATTTTTTCTAGCCTCATCAACGTTTATTTTAATATAAGATAATAAATTAGGAGCATATTGGAATTCATCAATAACCAAAGGTGTCTCATGAGTTCTTAAAAACAGTTCAGGATCTTCATTAGCTTGTGCTCTTATTATCATATCATCTAAACTTATAAAATTAATTTTCTTTTTTGATATACTAGCTAAATAGTTTAATAAGGTAGTTTTACCAACTTGTCTTGGCCCTGTAATCATAATAACAGGATATTTACCAATATAATTTGAAAGTGTCTTTTCTAAAGTCCTATTAATATATTTCATAATATGTCGAGTAGGCACGTCTCGACTCCACCTCTCTTTCTTTAGTGAAAGGCTTGCCTCAGTGCCCCTCACAGAACCCATCGTGCCCTATTAAGGCAATAGGCTCTTCATATAAATTATTCAACATATCTAATATAATCATTTTATACTTCTTCATTACGTCATGCATAAGAGATTATTTCATATATTAGGCAATTTATATGCTAGTCCCTTCGCTCCATGGTCGTTACTCATTTCATCACTACTATGGACTAGTCCGACTACTTATATATCTTTTGAACATCTTGGGTTAACCAAGTCCTTGTATATTCATTACCCTTTACTATTGGTGTTTTAAACCTTTTAGATTTGGGAATATATAAGTCCTCTCAGGTACGTATATAATAACTATGTAAAACTCGCCATGTCCTAAAGACCCCGATAGATTTCTCATAACATCTCGCACTAACGATATTACCGATATTGCATGCTGTGTAGGTGACCACATCTGCATCTATTTATTTATTCTTTAACGAGGCTCAATAACTTCACGCTTTCGCATTACGGCTCGAATTCTTGTTTACCTACGCTTAAACCTAGTCTCACGATTTCGGCTCCAAGGCTAACTACTGGCTCTTTGCTAGAGATTACCAGGTCGGCTTCCCACCGACTATATTATATACGCCGAACTGACGCACCACCTAAAATAAGTATAGCACAGTTTTAAAAATTAAGATAGATATTTTTTTGACAAATTTGGAGTACAACTCCAAAAAATACAAAACTATGTCTCTATCTCTTTAAAATAATTCTCTACCCCTTTAGTAATAGAATTAGCAAGTTTTTTTTGATAACTTTCTTTTTGTAATAAATATCTTTCATTAGGATTAGATATAAAACCACATTCTATTAAAACCCCAGGTACTCTTGTATTAGAATAAAGATATAAATTAGTCTTAATAACCTTTCTATCCGTATTTAAATCATTTTTAAACTCTTCCATAATAGCTTCTGCTAACACTAAGTTATTAGGATTAATGGGATGATATAAAACTTCTGCCCCACTAACACTACTATAATAATGATAATTAATATGAATAGATAAATATAAATCACTTTTATTCTCTTGTATCTTTAATATTCTTCTATATAAATCCCCTCGTTTTTTAGCACTATCCCAACGACTTGATAAATCACTATCATCATTTCTTATCATATAAACAGTTGCCCCTTTTTCCTTCAATACTTTCTTTAACACTTTAGATATCTCTAAATTAAGGTCTTTCTCATAAAGATTACCATAACTAGTACCAGAGTCCCTACCCCCATGACCAGCATCAATTGTTATCACCTTACCAGTTAAGGTCTTTTTAGGTTTGACTCTAGCATCAACAAACTGTAAAGACATAAGTAAAACTATAAACATGATTAAAAAAAGAACTTTACATTTTCTCATCATTATAAACACCTATTAAAGTATATGTTTTTAATAGCATAAAATATTATCTATATCATTTTTCTTCTAATAATTCTAAATCTTTAATTCCTTTATTATTAACTAAAATATTCATCTGCTTTCTAGCAATTTCATTTAGTTTTACAAGCCTTTCACTTTGAGGAATATTACTAGCGATAAATTCTGCATTAATACTTTCTAAATTACTTAAAATAACTAAATGCAACAAATCAGTATAATCTCTAATATTACCTTTACAAGCAAGTGAAGGATTATCATCTCTCCACTCTTTAGCAGTCATTCCGAACAATGCTACATTTAAAACATCCGCTTCATTTGCATAAGCAAATCTTTTTTGCTTATCAGTTAAATTAGGTACAATATAGTTCTTAACAGCATTAGTATGAACCAAATAATTAACTTTCGAAAGTATTCTATTAACATGCCATTCTATCTTCTCTTTATATAGTTCATCCTTCTTTAGCCTTTCAAATTCTTTAATTAAATATAATTTAAATTCTGGGCTTAACCAACTTGCAAATTCGAATGCTATATCAGGATGAGCAAAGGTACCAATACTATATTTACCACCCTTAGAGATCATCCCAATTGCATTAGTCCTAGATATCCACTTTCTAGGACTCAACGTAAAAGAAGATTTTACAAGCTCATTATTTTTAATTTCACTGAATTCCGTGAAATTAAAATTCTCATTATTTAACTGTTCCCACAAACCAATATAATTAAAAGTATTTTTACTACTCATCCAATGAATTATAACATTAGCAGGATTTTCCTCATTGACATATCTAGAAAGATCTGTCAAAGAAATATAATCAGTATCCCCCACACGCATAACCCTAATTCTATTCTCTTAAACAACTATCTCTGTTTCTATGATATCTTTTTTCATAACTGCCTCCTTATATATTAAATTAGTGTTCATTATATTATATACAGTTAATAAAATTTTACTTTTTTATTTTGAGCCCACTACTATTAACACTCTTTGCATAACCTACAACTAGAGGTGTTATAATGTTAGATTCATTTAATGATTTATCCCCAGTTTTACAAGCATTTCTTGCCTGCATCTTTACTTGGAGTATAACAGCTTTAGGAGCAAGTATAGTTTTCTTTTTTAAGAAAGTAAATAAAACTCTCATGGATGCTCTTTTAGGTTTCGCAGCAGGTGTCATGGTAGCAGCTAGTTTCTTTAGTTTAATATCCCCTGCTCTTGAGATGGCCGAAGAGTTAAAGATGAATAGTTGGATAGTTATATCACTAGGTTTCTTATCAGGTGGAGTATTGCTTTTTATTGGTGATAAAGTCTATGATTATTTAGATAGAAAGAGAAAGGATGAAAATAGTAGCAAAGCTAAAAGATGTTTTATGTTAATATCATCAATTACACTACATAATATCCCAGAAGGTATGGCTGTAGGAGTTGCCTTTGGTTCCCTTGCCTACTCTCTAACAGGAGCAACATTAAGTAGTGCCTTAGCCCTTGCCCTTGGAATAGGACTTCAAAACTTTCCAGAAGGTAGTGCCGTTTCTCTTCCATTAAGACGTGAAGGATACACAAGAGGTAAAGCCTTCTTCTATGGACAGCTATCAGGAATAGTCGAACCAATTGCAGCCGTAATAGGAGCACTTTTAGTCTTAAAGATTCAATTAATACTACCATTTTTACTAGCTTTTGCAGCAGGAGCCATGATTTATGTAGTTGTAGAAGAATTAATCCCAGAAAGCCAAACTAATAAGAAAAAAGACCTTATGGCCTTATTCACAATTCTAGGATTTATGGTAATGATGATATTAGATGTCGCCCTAGGTTAAGAGTCAAATGACTCTTTTTAATTTACTCTAAATATAACTTTTGTCCAGCCTTTAACTCTATCGCATAAATATCATCACTCTTACAAGTAAATATTAGTTTAGGTTTAACTACCATGGCACTTGTATCTGTATTAGTAGTATCACTATTATCTGCATCATTTATATCAGTATCAGTAGGCTCTGTAACTGGTTCTTCTACAACAGGAGTATCATCTTCTATTGGTATATCTTCAACTGGAGTATCAGGGGCAACCACCTCTGGTTCAATTCTTTTAAAAGTATAGCCATAACTATTTAAAACCGTAATACTATCATCTATCCATAAGCACTCAGTAGGATTTTTTCCATTATTTATAGACCAGTAACCAGCACTGTTTAAATGCCATCCACTACCAGTAAATTTACCCCTACCACATTCCATATGAACATGATTACCACTAGCATTACCTTTAGTACCTTCTTCATAAAATCTTTCTCCACGGTTTATTACTTTACCAACAAAAAGATTAGATACATCATTATCATGAGCGAACATCATTGTCATATAATCAACTGTTCCATCAGGATAAATTACCGGTTCACTACTCTCAAGCCATACTTCATTAGCATCACTAGTGTATATTTTTCTAATAACCCCTGTAAAAGGAGCGACAATAAAATCAATGCCACTATCACTACCTGCATCATCAATTGCATAACTATCAGCATGTGTTCCCATCATATACCCTTGTGTTATTCGCATATAAGGACTAGGATAAAGAGGTTTTTCCATTATTTATCACTCTCCACATTTATAATATTACTTTTCTTTACTGTAATATAATCAGTATTAACTAAAGATGAATAATCTTTTAATTTACCTTCTAAAGATTTATAAATAGTATCAGCACCTATAAAACTAAAGAAAGATACCCATAGACTATTAGGAAAATCAACACTTGTAAAAGTAATACAAAATAGTGTCCCTACTACAAAGTTAACTACTAAATTATAAATAACTAAACAACTAGAACAAGGAAAAAACTTCTTTGTCTTTTGGATAAAAGCACAAGTTATAACACTAAGAGCGATTGCCACAACTAACATCTGTTGTAATAGTGTTAAATTTAACATTTACTTCACCTCTAAAATAGTCTATGACAAAAAAGACTAAAAGAAACATTGAAAGCCTACAAAAGCATCTTAATAAGTCCTAAAACTAATATATGTAATGGATAGTATAAATAGAAAAACATCTTACATTTTCTACCAAGTTTCTTATTATAAAAATAAATAAGTATTAAAGACAATAATGAAAAATATTGTATCCCTTCTCCTAGTATTAATGTTGATAGACTAACTGAAATAACAACAAGAGGAAAGTTTTCTTTAAATAAATAGAAAAAACTAATAACAAAAATACCCAACATTCCATAACTACAATTTGAAAACTCTGCTATTAACCCCATAATAACAATAATTAATAAATAGGTAAAAGGTAATATAATAACTAAATCTATTTTATCTTTAAAATACTTCTTAATTAACCCCCTACTTTTATCTAACAAAAACAAAGTTAGAAGCCCCCAAGCAAGAGTAAAGAAAATATTATTAGCATTCATATAAATAAAACTACCAAAAAAAACATAATCATAAATAACTTCTGAGATGACTGCAAGTACCAAAAGTCTAAAAAAATACTTACTAAAACTCTTAGTATGAACATATCCTTCTGTTAATAAAAAAGCAAATATAGGAAAAGATAGTCTTCCCACTGCCCTTAAAAAATTATAAAGAGGTGTCCCAAAAACAACGCCAATATGATCTATTGTCATGGTAATAATTGCAATAAGTTTTAAATCAAAATTACTCAAACACTTTTTCATAAATATAATATATCATAACATTAAAATACCTACAATTATATATTATCTTATTAATTTCAACTTTTTACATCTATTATAAACAAAACTAAAAGGAACATCAAACTTATTTTCTAATTCTTCAAAAGAACACCCAGAATAATAGAAAACTGCTTCTTCTAAATAATCTTTTGGTAATAACAAAGACTCTGCAAATAAGAAGTCTTCTTCATATTGCCTCAAATTAGTAGTATACAATTTTTTGTCTGAGTATATATATTTAAAATCTTCACTAGTATAAATAATATAATCTAAATTATTCTCCTGCTCTATTTTAGAATAATAACACATTAAAGTATTAATAGCAGAAGCTAATCTAACTCTAATATATCTGTTTCCCGTTATAATATCACTTTCATCTAAATTATTTTCCCCTAACTTTTTATCTACATAATATAAAATTTTTCTTTCATCCTCAAGATCAAAAGCAAAACCAAATTCATTATTAAATTGTGTTTTTTTTAATGTTTGAACTGGTCTAAGCTCAAAATCTAATTTTTCCGCCCAAAATCTTTTTATATCAAATCCAGGCACTAAATTATATTTATAAATAAATTCTCTTTGAACAAATTCATCCATCTTTTCAGTAGTAAATAATTTCATTTTCTTTCTCCTCTCAAAAAAAGAGCATCTTATAAAGATACCCTTTAGAAACAATAGATTAACGTTTACTAAATTGTGGAGCACGTCTTGCTTTCTTAAGACCTGGTTTCTTACGTTCTTTCTTACGTGCATCACGAGTAATAAATCCTTCAGCTTTCAAAACCTTACGGAAACTATTCTCAGAATCTGCTGGAGTAGATGCATCATATTGTAATAACGCTCTAGTAATTCCTAATCTAACTGCACCAGTTTGACCAGAAAATCCACCACCAGTTACATCTGCATCAACATCAAACATATCACGAGTATTAGTAACATCAAGTGGTTGAGTTAAATCCATAACTAAAGTTGGATATGGGAAATATTCATTAACATCACGACCATTGATAGTAATTTTACCAGTTCCTGCTGTAAGTCTTACTCTTGCAACACTAGTCTTTCTTCTACCAGTTCCAGTATATACTTTTTTCTTTTCTGCCATAATAAACCTCCCTATACATCCATCTTGCTAGGTTTTTGAGCCATATGTTTATGGTCACTACCTGCATAAACAAATAATTTCTTATACATCGCTCTACCTAAACGATTCTTTGGTAACATTCCTTTAACAGCCTTTTCAACCATTTCTTCAGGATACTTCTCGATCATTTCCTTAGCAGTTCTAGTTCTTAGTCCACCTGGATATTGAGAATGACTGTAATATTTCTTATCTTCTAACTTATTACCAGTAAGTAAAACTTTAGAAGCATTAACAATAATTACATAGTCACCACAATCAATATGAGGTGTATAAGTAGCTTTATGCTTACCACGTAAGATATGAGCAGCTTTACTAGCCACACGACCTAAAGGTTTTCCTTCAGCATCAATAACGTACCATTTACGCTCTACTGTTTCTTTCTTTTGCATATAACTTTTCATAATTTTTCTCCTTTACTAAATAACTCAAACTTTCCCACAGTTTAAGTCTTAGTGGGGATATAAAATGTACCGATTAAAATTATAGCAGTGTTCCCTCTTAAAGTCAATCATTTTCTTTTAAAATATTTTTGATATACTATATATAAGAATTGGAGAGATATTTATGTTAGCAGTACTAAAAAAGAATAAAAAAACAATATTGATTTTTACAATCTATTTTATCGCTATCTTTATTTTTAATTTTTTTAGGCCATTAGACATGGATTTAATATGGAATTATGGTTTTAGTAAAAATGTTAGTGATGGACTAATTATGTATAAAGACTTTAATATGGTAATAACACCATTTTATCCTGCCATAACTGGACTTCTTATGAAAATTTTTAGTACAAACTTAATCTTTTTCTATATTATAAACACTTTCTATGCTCTACTAACTTTAATAATAGTATATAAACTAGACAAAAAAATTATTTTTCCATTTTTTATTTATTTTCTTTTTGATACTGCCCCAAGTTATAACACTCTATCTGTATTTTACGTATTTCTATTAATATATTTAGAAAAAAATAACAAAAGCGACTATCTAATAGGATTAATAATAAGTCTAGCATTCTTAACTAAATCAAGTATTGGAATCTTTTTAGCATTACCTACTCTATATTATATAAAGAAACCGAAAAAAATAATCAAAAGAATAATTCCCTTTATTATAACCAATTTAATAGTAATAGGATGTTTCTATTTAAATAATGCCTTATATGACTATATAAACTTTGCATTTCTAGGATTATTAGACTTTAAAAATGGAAATGGTAATTATAACATATTAACAATTATCTCAATCTTAATTGTAATATATATCATAAGAGAATATATAAAAACAAAAGATTTCGAACTTTTATATATACTAGCATTCATGATAATGACTTATCCTTTATTTAATCCAAGTCATTTTCTAACTGCAATAATTCCTTTAGTTTATTATCTACTAAAAAAATATTCTAAATTAAATAATCTCATTAATAAAACTGCTCCTATTTTTATTCTTGTCCCAATTATGGCTTTAATTGTAAATTATATTACTTGTAATCCTAAATATGATAATAATTTATTTAAATACCGCTACTTACAAAATGAGTATATGTCTGACGTAAAAGCATTAAAAGATTATTTTAATGATGATTATGATAATGTATACTTCATTTTAATGAATTCTTATCTATATAAATTAGCTTTAGATATACCTATTAACGAATTTGACCTCCCATTAAAAGGTAATCTAGGATATAATGGTGAAGAAGAACTAATTAAAAAAATAGAAAAAATAAAAGATGGTAGTATAATTATTGTTAATAATGCCTACTATGACAAAACAGAAGATGGCTCAAAAAATCAATCAAGTAAAAAAATATATAATTATATAACTAAAAATTATGGTTCTATAGGTCAATTTCACAAGTTTAAAGTCTATGTAAAAAATTAGAAGGTTTAACCAACTAATTTTTTTATTTTTTCACTATCAATAATATCAGAACTATCTTTTAACAACTCTCTATATTTTTCATCTAAATCATCAAAATAATCATGTAGCCTAGGATACTTAATAGATAATTCTGTCATTAATAATTCTAAATAATAAACATTAATATTTTTATCTATACATTCACTTTCTCTATAACAAAATATAGGTCGATATGCATCCTCATCATCTTTTGCAGTATATGATAGCTCTTTTATTTTAAAAACTATATTATCATCATCTTTTAAACCTATAGTCCTATAATAATCAAGATAATAATATTGACTATCAGAATACTGTCTTCCTTCATTAACATCACAAAAAATCTCTAAATTAGTATCATAATTTTCATTAATAAAATCTTTAACTTTATTAATTAGAGCATATTTATCAACATTAAATAAATCTCTTATTTTTTCTTCTTTTTTTAATTCAACATACTCATCTAAACATTTTTTCTTTTGTTCTTGATAAGACATAATATCATCTTTTTTCACATCTATATATTCATCAAGAAAATCAACTAATTTATCATCTTTTATTGAACTTAAATCATTAGAATATCTATATTCAACAAGACTAGTAAAAAAATCTTCTAAATAGTTAATCTTCATATCACTTTGAAAAGAAGAAACATTTATATATTTATTAATACTATATGGAAATATTAAAACTATATTCATACTCTTATAAAATGTATCACCATTATAAGGATTATTTATTCCTAATTTTAACGATTCAGAATTCTTATCACTAGGCAATGCTATCAACCAATTAGTTTCATCTACAGAAACATTATATTCTTCACCCTCATAACTTTCTAATAAAGTTTTAAATAACATAACAATTTGTCCTAAAGAGTAACTTGAATAATCTTGTTCTAATCTTTGAAATTTATTATATTCATCACGCACCTTAGATAACTCTTCATAAAAACTCATAATCTCACCTTCTTTTTTAATAGTATAAAGTAAAACTAGCTTGATAGCGACTAAATTAAATTTAAAGTTCCCGAAAATAATGAAATAAAAAATTATAAGAGA
>CAMMMH010000028.1 GCA_946497955.1 uncultured Mycoplasmatota bacterium
TATTTCCTGTTAAAAATAACTTTTACATTATATGATGTTAATGTGAAAGGAGAAAAATATGGATCAAGAAAAAATTGGAAAGTTTATTGCTAAATGTCGAAAACAAAGAAAAATGACACAAGCTGAACTTGGAGAAAAGTTAGGTGTAACGGAAAAATCTATTAGTAACTGGGAAAATGGGAGAAATATGCCTGACTTATCATTGTTTAAACCTTTGTGTAATGAGCTTAATATTACAATTAATGAATTATTAAGTGGAGAAAAAATAGGTATGGATAAATATCAAGAAAAATTTGAAGAAAATATTGTTAATACTATTGATTATTCTACAAAAAGAATAAATAAATATAGTAAATTTATTTCTTTAAGTTTAATTATTTTTGGACTTTTTATTTCTTTATCAGCAATTATGATTTTTCCTAGCGAAAGTAGTTGGGGCTCTATTTATTCTTTATTTGGGATAATAGTATTTATGATAGGAATTGCTAGAGTAATAAATGTAGTTAAATGGTATATAAAATTATTGTTAATTATTATGATATTTGTAGGGGCAATGATAATTTTATTATTTACTGATTATCTTAATGTTAAAATGAATGATGAAGCTCCAATGTTTAGATTAAAAACAACAACTACTGGTAATGTTATATATTATGATACTTTATTTTATGATGTATATAGATGTAATTTCGATGAAGATAATGAATATTGGGTTATTGAAAAAAATAGTAATCCTACTATTGAGGAATTAATAAATTATTGTAAATAATACGAATTAAGTTTTATTGTAAAATAAATCACACTAAAGTATAATAATTCTAGAAGAGGTGATTAGATGGAACAGACTAGTATTTTTGAAAATCCTTTAAATGAACCTTTAGCTTCTAGAATGAGACCTGTTAATTTAGATGAATTTGTAGGACAAGAACATTTGATAGGTAAAGATAAATTGCTTAGAAAAATAATTGAAAGTGATAATGTTTCTTCAATGATTTTCTGGGGTCCACCAGGTGTTGGTAAAACTACTCTTGCTAAAATAATCGCTAATGAGACTAAGTCAGAATTTATTACTTTCTCTGCTGTTACATCAGGAATTAAAGAGATAAAAAAAGTGATGGAAGAAGCAGAAGCTAATAAAAGATTAGGAGTTAAGACTATTGTTTTTGTTGATGAAATACACCGGTTTAATAAAGCTCAACAAGATGCTTTCTTGCCATTCGTTGAGAAAGGCTCTATTGTTTTAATTGGAGCGACTACAGAAAATCCTTCTTTTGAAATTAATAACGCTTTACTTTCAAGATGTAGAGTATTTGTGTTAAAAGAATTAACTAGTGATGATATTTTAGTTATATTAAAAAGAGCGATTACTGATGAGAGAGGCTTTGGTAAAGAAAAAGTTATTATAGAAGATAATCTTTTAAACATTATTGCTAGTTATGCTAATGGTGATGCTAGAAGTGCTCTTAGTGCTTTAGATATGATTATTACTAATTCTAATGTCTTAGATGATGGCTCTATTAAAGTTACTAAAGAGATAATCGAAGAATGTTTAACTAAAAAGACTTTGTTATATGATAAGAATGGGGAAGAACATTACAATATTATTTCAGCTTTACATAAATCCATGCGAAATAGTGATCCTGATGCTGCAGTTTATTGGCTTGCTAGAATGATAGAAGCAGGAGAAGATCCATTATATATTGCAAGAAGAATCACAAGATTTGCTTCAGAAGATATAGGGCTTGCTGATACTAATGCTTTAAATGTAGCGATTAATGTTTATCATGCTTGTCACTTTATTGGTTATCCCGAATGTAATGTCCATTTAACAGAAGCGGTTATCTATATGTCTTTAGCACCTAAATCTAATGCTTGTTACACTGCTTATATGAAAGCAAGCGTTGATGCTAAAAAGATGTTAGCAGAACCTGTCCCTTTAAATATTAGGAATGCTCCTACTAAACTAATGAAAGATTTACATTATGGTGATGGTTATCAGTATGCTCATGATAGTAAAGATAAACTAACTACTATGGAGTGTCTTCCTCCTTCTTTAAAAGGAAAAGTCTATTATGAACCTACTACGGAAGGTAAAGAGGTTAGATTTAAAGAACGATTAGAACAGATAAAAGAATGGAAGAAGAAACATCGAGGATAGAGTGCTGGAAAGGAAAGTTTATGAAAGAAAAAGTACAATATGAAGATGATAAATTAAAAGTATGCGCTCCTGCTAGTTTGATTTTTATTGTTAATGATATGGTTAAATATTTTTATGAACATTATGAGAAAGTATTAAATTTCTTCCATTTAAAAAGTTATAGTCAATATTGTATAAATTTGTTTGATGATAAAGAAAAGTTTAGAAGTTTTATTATAAATGATTTAAGAAATGGTAATAATAACTTACCAGATTATGCAGTTGGTACTTATGACAAAGGTATGTGTAATCAGTTTGTTGGATTAAGAAAAGATGATAAGGGTGTTTATAAAATAAAAAATAATAACATAGAATATATTTCTTTGGATGCTTATATGAGAAGAGTGGCAACTCCGGTACATGAGTTTGTTCATATTATTTATTTTGATAACTGTGCACACAATAATAATAAATTTAGAGTTGTTTGGTTAGATGAAGGCCTAGCTCAAAATTTATCAGGAGAATATGATTATTTAGAAAAAGATTTTAGTAAATTTATTGAATTTTATAGTGATATAAAAAACAATACTAAATATATCCCTAAGTTAGAAGGAATAAAACATGGTAATAAATTTAAAAATGATGATTATGATTTATATAAATTATCTTATTTAGCAGTTAAATATCTTTTTGATACTATGACTAAAGATGAAATATATGATATCATTATGGACTATCAAAAATCAAATGAACTTGGTGAATATATTATGAATGATATGTTTAAATATTTAGATAATATTATAAATGATGAAGGTAAAAGACTTAATGGTGAGCAAATTTCTATGAGAAAGTAATAAAGTGAGATTTGTTTAAAGGAGAATAATATGCGAGATATTGAGAATATTATAAAAGATACTAATGATGATAATCAAAACAAAGTAAATTGGACTAAAGCCTGGAGTAGTAAATATCCTGTGTTAGCAACTTATCAGGAAGAAGTAGATGTAGAAAAGTATGCTAAAGAGATTAGAAAAATATTAGGTGATTTACAAAAGACTTATAATTATAATGAACTTGATGCCATGTTAGTTTTAAAAGATATTTTATATCATGAGTGGAAGGATAAAAGATAATTACAATGTTAAGAAAAATAGCGTAAATTCCATTAGATATTGGTAGATTAGAATAATTTAATTTTATATACTTTTTACTGAGGTGAGAAAAATATGGAAATAGGAAATAAAATATCAGAATTAAGAAAGAAAAATAATCTTTCTCAAGAAGCACTAGCAGAAAAAATAGGAGTTACTAGACAGACAATATCTAAATGGGAATTAGGTGAAACATCTCCTGATATTAAACAAGCTAAAGAATTATCGAAAGTGTTTAATGTTAGTTTAGATGAATTAACTGATAATGATATTAAAAATGTCTTAGAAGCTAAAGTCAGTAACACAGAAAAGTTAGCAGGTATAATAATAAAAATATTAAAAGTACTAGGAGTTTTAGGAATAATTTATGTAATATTATTTATCATTGCTTTAGTTTTATTTACTGCTTTTCCAAATGAACAAAAGACAACTACAGAGATGGTATCAGCTGATTTAAATTGTTCTATTGGAGATAATAATTATTTGATTACAATAGGAGAAGATAATTATTTTGAATGTAAAGAATGTAATAAAGATATGAAAATTTATTTAAAAGATATTACAGATTATGCTAATATAGAGCACAGTGTAGAAAATATAGAAAAGTATTTTGAAGATAATGGAGGAAGTTGTGAGTAAATATGAAAATAATAACAATATGTGGTAGTTATAAATTTAAAAAAGAGATGATTGATATAGCAGAAAAATTAACTTTAGAAGGTAATTGTGTTTTAATGCCAAATGAATTATCAAGAAATAGTAAAGATGATTATACTTTAGAAGAAGCTTTAATGATTGATAAAATGCATAAAGAAAAAATAAAGTTAAGTGATGCTATTTTAGTTGTTAATGTAAATGGTTACATTGGAAGTAGTACTAAAAGTGAAATAGAGTATGCTAAAAATTTAAATAAAGAAATTATGTATTATACGGATTTGAAGGAGGAATAAAGATGAGTTTAACAATAAATATATATTATACAGGTAAAAATGGTAGTGCTAGAGCTTTTGCAAAAGAAATGGTAGAAAGTGGTCTTGTAGAAAGAATAAGAAATGAAGAGGGTAATTTAAAATATGAATATTTCTTTCCTATGGATGATGAAGAGACTGTTCTATTAATTGATAGATGGGAAAATGAAGAAGCTTTAGATAGACACCATAAAACAGAAATGATGGAAGAAATTGCTAAGTTAAGAGATAAATATAATCTTCATATGAGAGTTGAACAATTTGTTTTTAAAAAATAATTTAAGAAAGGTCTAGGTTTTACTTAGAACTTTTTTGTTATATAATAATTTTATTAGGAGGAGTAGCTGTGTTAGAAGATGATGTCTTTAAAAAGAGAAAATTAGATAAAGATAAATTAATTACTTATGGCTTTGTTAAAGAGAATAATACTTATAAGTATTCTAAATTAATTATGGATAATAGTTTTAGAGTCGATATTACTATTGATAGTAAGGGTAAAGTTATAGGTAAAGTTTTTGACCTTGATGGAGATTATGAATATACTAACTTTCGACTTGAAAATGTTAAAGGAGACTTTGTTAATAGAGTAAAAGAGGAATTTCTTAAAGTGTTAGAAGATATCGCTGATAATTGTTTTACTAAAGAATATTTTATTTATCAACAGTCTAATGAAGTTAGTAATTTAATTAAAGAAAAATATAATGTTTTACCTGAATTCTTGTGGGAAGATAGTCCTAATTTTGGTGTTTTTAGAAATGAAAATAGTAATAAATGGTTCGGCCTTATTATGAATATTGATAAAAGCAAGCTTAATTCTAAAGAAAATGGGGAAGTTGAAGTTATAAATGTGAAATTAGATGATTTAGTAGATGCTTATTTGAAAAAAGATGGTATTTATCCTGCATATCATATGAGTAAGAAAAGTTGGGTTAGTGTTATTTTAGATGGTACTTTATCTAATGAAGAGGTTATGAGTCTTATAGATATTAGTTATGAGTTATCTAATCGAAAAAAAGAATGGCTTATTCCTGCTAATCCTAAATATTATGATATTGTTAATGCTTTTAATGAGACTGATACTATTATCTGGAAACAGTCTAGTAATATTTTTGTAGGAGATACTATCTATTTATATATAGCAGAACCTTATTCGTGTATTATGTTTAAATGTAGTGTAACCCGAGTTAATATACCTTATCCATATGCTGATAAGAACGTATCAATGAAAAAAGTTATGAAAATAAAATTATTAAAGCAATATAAGAATGATGAATTTACTTTTAAGAAGTTAAATGATTACGGTGTTAGAGCCATAAGAGGGCCAAGGAGTGTTCCTAGTAAATTAAGTGAAGATTTAAATAAGAGTTAGTGTGTTATAATAGTTATAAGTTACTGTTGTTTGAAGTACATAATAATTATAGAAAATTTGTAAATAGTAAAGGAGAAAAGTAAAATGGTAAAGGAATATTTTGATATTTTAGATGAAAATGGAAACAAAACAGGTAAAACAAAATTAAGAAGAGAAGTTCATAGAGATGGTGATTGGCATAAAGCTGTTCATATTTGGATTATAAATGAAAATGGAGATATTTTATTACAGAGAAGATGTGCTACAAAAGATAGTAATCCTAATATGCTAGATATATCTTGTGCTGGACATTTAACTGCTGGTGATGAGTCTTTAACTGGAGCAATTAGAGAATTAAAAGAAGAGTTGAACTTAGATGTTAATAAAAAAGATTTACAATTTATTAAGACTTTAAAAAGAAGCTCTAAATATACTTCTACTTTTATAAATAACGAATTTGATGATTTATATATTTTAAGAACAAAGAAAAAAATTAGTGATATGAAATTTCAAGAAGAAGAAATATCAGAAATATTTTATGTTTCATATAATGAGTTTAAGAAAATGGTTAATAGTAAACAACCAGATTTATTAATGCATACTGAGGAGTTTAATATTTTATTTAATATGTTTGATAAAGAATTTGGAGAATAGAGTGAAAAAAGGAATTTATATTAGTATTAAGCCAGTACATTTAAATAGAATAGTTACAGGAAAGAAAAATTATGAATTTAGAAATTATTATCCTAAAGAACATATTGATGTTTTGTATGTTTATGAATCTTCTCCAATTTGTAAACTTAAATATATAATAGAGTTAGGAGAAATAATAAAATATCCTAATAAGATTACCAAAGAAGGTTATGGCAATGAAGATTTTAATAAAGGTTTAAAGAATTCTAAATATGCTTATGAAATAAAGCATTTATATGAGTTAGAGAGGTTTATTTCTTTAAAAGAGCTTAAAGAAAAGTATGGTTTTAATCCTCCACAGTCTTATGCTTATGATGTAAGATATGAAAGATTAACAGAAGATATAAATAAAATGAATGTTAAAAGATTAATTTAATTACTAGAATTAAAGACTTTTCTTTATAAATTTGGTAAAATATAACTATAAATAGTGAAGTGTTTAGGAGGTTTATTTATGCAGGTAAGTGATGTTAAAAAAGCTTTAATAGAACAAAGAAAAATAAATTTGTCAGGTAATTTGTATCATAAAACACAAATTGATTTTGCATATAATACTAATCATATAGAAGGATCTACTATAACTCCTGATGAGACTGCTAGTATTTTTGAAAGTGGTACTATTTTAGCAAACAATGATAAAGTAATAGTTTTAAAAGATGCTACAGAAACTAAAAATCATTTTACATTATTTAAATATATGTTAGATACATTAGATAATCCTCTTGATGAAGATATGATTAAGAAATATCATTTTATTTTAAAAGATGGAACTCTAACTGATAGTGAAAAAGAATGGTTTAATGTAGGTGAATATAAGAAGAAAAAGAATTTTGTTGGTAGTATTACAACAAGCTTACCAAAAGATGTTAGTAAAGATATGAAAGCTTTGTTAGAGTGGTATAATAATATAGAAAATAAAAAGTTAGAAGACATAATAGAATTTCATGTTAAGTTTGAGCATATTCATCCTTTCCAAGATGGTAATGGTAGAGTTGGTAGAATGATTATGTTTAGAGAATGTCTATATAATGATATAATGCCATTTTATATTGAAGATAGAAATAAAGACTTTTATATAAGAGGTATTAAAGAGTATCAGCTTCATAATGAAAAAGGTTATTTGATAGATACTTGTTTAAATAGTCAAGATAATTATGAAAGAATGGCTAAATATTTTTTAGAAGATAATTAGTCTTTATGATGGAGGAAATATGATATTAAATAGTCAGGAAAATTATAAAGATAAGAAAAGTATAATTATTTATTTTAGTAGAGCCAATGAAAATTATGCTGTAGGTTATATCGATAAAGGTAATACAGAGGTAATTGCAGAATATATTAGAGATTTAACAGGTGCAGAACTTTTTAAGGTAGAACCTAAAGATAAATATGCAAGTGACTATAAAACTTGCGTAAGAGAAGCAGTTGAAAGAATTAGAAGTCATAATGCTCCTATTGTAAAAGAGCTTCCTGATTTATCAAGTTATGAAGTTATTTATATAGGTTCACCTGTATATTGTGGTAAGATGCCTGAAGAAATGGTAACTGCTCTAAAAGATAGAGATTTTACAGGTAAGATAATTAGACCATTTGTAACGCATGAAGGCTCAGGACTTGCTAATATTCCTAAAGAGATTAAAGAAGTTTGTAAAGGTGCGACAGTTTTAGATGGTCTTGAAGTTAAAGGTTCAACTGTAAATAGTGCTAAAGACAGAGTAGAATCTTGGATATAAAATGTTTCATTTTAGTATCTATACTCTTGAATTTAATATATATTTATGATAATATGAATATGTAAAGAAAATTTACATATAAATAAAAAAGAGGAATACCTAGTTTGCGATTTGGGTGTTACCTCAAAATGTTTTTTGTGTGAACACCCTAATTACAAAGTTGTAATAGGGCGTTTTTTATTCAAAGATGATTAAAAGAGCAATAATAATCAGTAATGCTGATATTAAAAAATCTTTTTTACTCATAAGCAAGTCCCCTTTCTAACCCCCTAATAAATAAAGCGAAAGAAAGAGGTAAACACCCATACTAAGTATTCCTAAATAGATAATAACATAAATGCATCTATAAAACAATCGAACAAGATACATTTTTTAATAGAAGTTTTGTTTGAAATAATATAAACATTATTAAAAAACTTAAAAGTAAGGACAAATTATTTTTTTCATATGTTAAAATAATATTAGGAAGTGAAACAAAATGAGAAAAGAGACTAAAGAATTCATTATTGAATATGATAAAGATATAGATTACATAGCTGATTTAATAAAAAAATTAGAACAGGAAGTAGATAGAATTCTTAATTTTTTTGAATTGAAGAATTTAAAAAAGAAAAAGAAAATAAAAATATGGACAAGTCGTAAAGCATATCAAACTCATTTAGAAAAATATGTTCCTAAATATTATGAATGGATGAATGCAGATACTTTTGATGGTAATATTAATTTATTATCAATTGAAGAGTGTAGAAAAACTAGAGAACATAGTGATATAACATTAGAAGAATTTTTAGAAAATATAATTCATGAATTTGTTCATTCTTGCCAACAAGAAATAAATCCTGATTCTAAAAATGTTGAATGGTTTTGGGAAGCACTTGCTACAAACTTAGGAAATCCATTTGATTATACAATTGATTTAAAGTTTAATGAAGACCAATTAATAAATGATTTTAATAGTGTTCCAAACAACTATGAAATAGCTTTTACTATAGGTAAATATTTATTAGAAAATTATTCTCATGAAGATATTATGCGATATGTAAGAAATCCTGAGATATTAAGGAAAGATGCTAGAAATATTTTTAACGAAGTAAAAGATAGAGTTAATTAAAGTCTTCTACATATAAGGCTTTAACAAGATAAGGTGTGATTTCATCTATATCATACCAACCTGAACTTTTAGAAGTATCTTCTAGTCCATTAGGATTAGAGACATAAACTTTATTATTATTTGATGCTAATAATACCATATAATGGGAAGTAGTAGTCCATCTGTTTTTTCCTAAATTACTAGAAAGACAGACGATAATTGGTCTATTACTTTTTAAATGTTTTAGTATTTCTTCATTCGATAAATGAAGAGAGTCATAATAAAAGTCTGAATTATTAATACCATAGGTTAGAGATAATTCATCTCCGAGGGTATTATAATCCATGACAGGATAATATCTTTTTCTTAAATCTTCTGGAGTAAAATCAAAACCATAACCACTTAATACTATAGCAAGAGAAGTAATACCACAACCTGTATCTTTCATAACTCCTCCCCAGTAAGTATTATTACTCCAAGAAGCATTACCATTTTGTTTATATTCAATATAAGTTTTCTTATAAGGAGAATTAGTTGTGAAGGTGGAAAAATATCCATCTTCATTTTCTGTTTTTTCTTTTCCTAGTCCTTCATAATCATTACTAGTATCTTCTTTTATTACTTCATAACTAGGATAATTTATTTCTATATAGTTTTCATAAAAATAAAACCCTAATCCTATAAATAAACCTAAAATAATAATATTTTTAAACTTTAATCTTCTTTTCTTTTTCATTAAATCATTCCTTTTGTCCTTAATTATATAAAGATGATTTAATAATAGTTTTAATAATTACTTAATAAATTCTTAAGTTTTTCTTACGATTAACTACTTTAACTGAAAAAGTAAGACTTGTATGTTATACTTTAAGTATAAATGGAGGAGGAATATGAACATACTAGTTTTAGATGATGAAAAAGAAATCGCTGATTTAGTAGAAGTGTATTTAAAGAATGAGAACTATAATGTTTATAAATTTTATAATAGTAAAGATACTATTAAGTGTATTGATGAAGTACCTTTAGACCTTGCTATTTTAGATATTATGTTACAAGATATAGATGGTTTTAAGATTTGTAAATATATTAGAGATAAAGATTTAAAATTCCCTATTATAATGTTAACTGCTAAAATAGAAGATAATGATAAGATTAAAGGCTTAACATTAGGGGCAGATGATTATATTACTAAACCTTTTAACCCTTTAGAGTTAGTAGCAAGAGTTAAAGCCGTGTTAAGAAGATATAAACTATATAATAAAGAAATAGATAATGATATATTAGAGATTAGGGGACTTGTAATAAATAAAAAAGAACATAGTTGTTATTTATATGATAAAAATATAGATTTAACACCTATAGAGTTTGAGATATTACTTTATTTAATGACTAATAAAGGTAAAGTTGTAAGTAGTGAAGAATTATTTGAAAAAGTTTGGAAAGAGAAATATTTTGATAGTAATAATACGGTTATGGTTCATATTAGAAGAATAAGAGAAAAATTAGGTGAAGATACGAAAAGACCTAAGTTTATTAAAACTATTTGGGGAGTGGGATATAAAATTGAAGATTAAAAGTATAACAAAGTTAAAAATTAAATTGTGTTTAGAATTATTAGGTAATATTTTATTATTTCTCTTTATCTTTTTTGTTGTTTATTTTCTTATAACTTTATTATTTGAAAACTCTTTATCTGTAGCAGTGTCTAATTTTAATTATGACTTATATGCTTTTATTGTAAATAATAGAGAAAATATTCTTTATGTTTATTTAGGAATAGTTTTAATTATTTCTATTTATAGATTTATCTCTAAATATGTAAATAGTATTAATGAAGTGTATGAATCCCTTGACCTTATCTTAAAAGAAGATGATGAGGCGATTAAACTACCTAGTGAAGTAAATGATTTTTCTAAGAAGTTAAATGATATTAAATATAATTATATTTTATCTAAGAAGAAAGAAGAAGATGCTATAATTAAGAAAAATGATTTAATAATGTATATGGCTCATGATTTAAAAACACCACTTACTTCTGTTATTGGTTATTTAACTTTGTTATCAGATGAAAAGAATATATCTAAGAAAACAGAAGAAAAATATTTAAAAATAGCTTTAGATAAAGCTTTAAGAGTAGAGTCTTTGACTAATGAGTTTTTTGATATTACTAGATATAATTTACAAGAGATTCCTATTAATAAAAAAGAGATAAATATAGCATATCTTTTAAGACAATTAACTGATGAGTGTTATCCGATGTTAGAAGAGAATAATTTAAAGTGTAAGTTAATAGCAAGTGATAAGGTAATGTATTTAGGAGATGGAGAGAAACTTGCTAGAGCTTTTGATAATTTATTAAAGAATGCTATTAATTATAGTTATGAAAATACTACTATTGAAATAACTTTAAAAGAAGAAGATGATACTATAAATATTGTTTTTAAGAATAAAGGAGATAAGATTCCTAAATATAAACTTGATAAGTTGTTTGATAAGTTTTATAGAGGAGATGAATCTCGTAATACTAAAATCGGTGGGGCAGGACTTGGTCTTGCTATTACGAAAGAGATAATAGAATTACATAAAGGAAAAATAGAAGTAAAAAATGATGATGAGTTTATAGAATTTTTAGTGGAACTAAAAAAATAATGTCTTGACTTGGAGCTAACTCTAAATGATAGAATTTATTTTAGGAGGTAGATAATTTTGAAAGATTTATATTTAGAGTGTTACTCAGGAATAAGTGGAGATATGACAGTAGCAGCTTTATTAGATTTAGGGGTTGATTTAAATAAACTAAAAACTACGTTAAAAGAATTAAAGATAGATGATGAGTTTGAGATAAAGGTCTCTAAGGTTTTAAAAAGTGGTATAGAGGCGAATGACTTTGATGTTATTTTAAAACATAAGCATGAGCATAACCATGACCATCACCATCATCATGAACATAGAAATTTAGCTGATGTTTATAAAATTATTGATAGATTAAGTGATGAAAACGTTAAGAAACTTGCAAAAGATATATTTAAAGTAGTGGCAGTTGCAGAAGCGAAAGCTCATGGTAAAAGTATAGAAGAAGTACATTTTCATGAAGTAGGGGCAGTTGATTCTATTATTGATATTGTATCAGTTGCTTTTTGTATAGTAAATCTTGGAATAGAAAATGTTTATGTTTCAACTCTTTATGAAGGAAAGGGCTTTGTACACTGTGCTCATGGAGATATGCCTGTTCCTGTTCCTGCTGTTTTAAATATAGTAAGTGATTATGATTTAGATATTAAAATTACTGATAGAGAAGGAGAATTAATTACTCCAACAGGTGCTGCCATAGTTGCCACATTAAAGAATAAAGAAAAATTACCTAAAAAATATAAGATTAAGAAAATAGGGCTTGGTGCTGGTAAAAGATATCCTGATAGACCTAGTATGGTTAGAGCAATGTTAATAGAAGAAGCTTAGGTCAATATATTCTAGTTTATTGCAATATTAACTTTAGTTATAGTATTATAGATATGAATTAGAGTTAATAATTGGAGGTATATAATGAACTATAAAAAAGAATATAATAAATATTTAATTTCTTCAGTATTAGATACTGCTAATAATAAAATAGCAAGTAGCTCCTTTATTACAGCATTTGCAGTTTATTTAGGTTTATCAAGTTTTTCAATTGGAATTTATGCAGTTTTAGATACAATAACAAATGTAATTCAAGTATTTGCTGCCCCAATATTTTCAAGAATAGGACAGTCAAAGTTAGTAGTATTAACAAATTATACTATTTATAGATTATCATCAGTCGGTTTTGCTTTTATACCATTTATAACTGATGATATTAGTTTTAGAACTTTTCTATTTTTTATATTTGCATCAATATATGCCATAACAGGAGAGTTAGGCTATATAACTTTTGTTAATTGGCGAATGACTTTAGTTAAAAAAGAAGATAGAGCTAAATTTGCTTCAACAAGAAATATTTTTAAAAATACCTTAGTAATGATATTTAGTTTAGCTATGGGAGTTATACTAGATAGTTTTACTGCAAATGGTAATGAATTATACGGATTTATTATATTGTTTATAGTTATATTTTTAATTGCTTTTGTAGATATTTATATTAGAATAAATACATATAAACCTATAGTTAAAGATAAAAAAGTAACAGTTAAAGAGACAATTTTAAAACCAACAGGTGATAAAGATTTTCGTAAAATTCTTATTATAGGTGGTTTAAATAGATTTGCTTATGGTATTGGAATAATGTATTTAAATGTATTTTTATTAAGATATTTAAAAATTGATTATATATTTTATAGTATTTTGAATATTTTAATTAATTTTTCAGATGCATTATTTAGTAAATTTTGGGCAAGAAAGATTAAAGATAGAAAGTGGAGTAAAGTATTATTACCTATGAGTATTATATATATTATTGCATTTGTATTATTATTTATTTTGAATGATAAGCTACTAATATTTTGTTTACCTATTATTTATATTCTTCTTGGCTTTGCTAATAGTGCTTATGAAATGTTTGACCATATTGCAATATATGAATATTCAAAAGAAAATTATAAAACATCATATGTTACTTTTGAACGATTTATAGAAGGGCTTGTTACTGCAACATTGCCAGTAATATCATATTTAATCTTTAAAGAAAACATAAACTCTATAAAATTAACATTCTTATTAGCGGTAATTACTTATTTTATATTGTTTTTATATGTTGGGGTTAAAAATAGAAAACAGAAAATAAATAAAGTATTAGGTAAAAATTAATTAAAGGAGATTTTATGAATAAAAAAATAATTTATATTATTGTGGTTATACTAGTATTAGTAGTAATTTTCATAATAGTTTTTCTATTAAATAAGGATGAAGGTGATAATAAAAAGATGGAAAATATTAAAGAAAATGTATCTAATGATATTACTTTTGACTTTGATACTCAAACTGTATTGTTAAATAGTGGTTATAAAATGCCTTTAAATGGTATTGGTACTTATAGCTTAACAGGAGATGTTTGTTATAACTCGATAAGAAGCGCTTTAGATTCAGGTGTTAGGTTAATTGATACTGCCTATATGTATAATAATGAAGAAGAAGTAGGTAGAGCGATAAGAGATTCTAATGTACCAAGGGAGGAAATCTTTGTTATTACAAAAATTTATCCAACTCAGTATGATAATCCTAAACAAGCGATAGAAATGGCTTTGGAGAAATTAGATATTGGCTACATTGATATGATGCTTTTACATCATCCAGGAGAGGGAGATGTAGAAGCTTATAAAGCGATGGAAAAATATGTAGAGCAAGATAAGATTAGGTCTCTTGGTTTATCAAACTGGTATGTAGAAGAGTTAGAAGAGTTTTTACCACAAGTAGATATAATGCCTGCTTTAGTTCAAAATGAAATTCATCCCTATTATCAAGAAAATGATGTTATTCCTTATATTCAAGGTTTAGGTATTGTCATACAAGGATGGTATCCATTTGGAGGAAGAGGACATACTAGTGAATTATTAAATGATGAAGTAATAGTTGATATAGCAAATAATCATAATGTAAGTTCTGCTCAAGTAATACTTAGATGGAACTTACAAAAAGGAGTAGTAGTTATACCAGGTTCATCTAATCCCGAACATATTAAAGAAAATACAGAACTTTATGATTTTGAATTAACTATTGATGAGATGAATAGAATTAATGCTTTAGATAGAAACGAAAAACATGATTGGTATTAAAAAGAAAGGAAAGAGATAAAATGAAAGAAGAAAAATTAAATTTAACTAATGAATGGGATAAGACATTTCCTAAAAGTGATAAGGTAAATCATAGAAAGGTAACATTTCATAATCGTTATGGAATTACGTTAGCAGCAGACCTTTTTGAACCTAAAGAACATAAGGATAAATACGCAGCTATTGCTATTTGTGGACCTTTTGGAGCGGTTAAAGAGCAAGCATCTGGTCTTTATGCCCAAGAGTTAGCAGAAAGAGGCTTCTTAACAATTGCCTTTGACTCATCTTTTACTGGTGAAAGTGGTGGTTTTCCTCGTTATATGGCAAGTCCTGATATAAACACAGAGGACTTTCAAGCAGCAGTTGACTTTTTATCAGTACAAGATAATGTTGACTCTGAAAAAATTGGTATTTTAGGTATTTGTGGTTGGGGTGGTCTTGCTCTTAATACGGCTTGTATTGATACAAGAGTTAAAGCTACTGTTACATCTACTATGTATGATATGTCAAGGATTAATGCTAATGGTTATTTTGATAGTGGTGATAATGAAGAAGCAAGACATAATCAAAGAGTTACTTTAAATAATGAGAGAACAGAAGATTATAAAACTAATACTTATAAAAGAGCAGGTGGAGTTGTTGACCCTGTTCCAGATGATGCTCCCTTCTTTGTAAAAGATTATCATGATTATTATAAAACTAAAAGAGGTTATCATAAGAGAAGTCTAAACTCTAATGATGGTTGGAATGTAATTGGCACTATGTCTTTTATGAATCAACCTATCTTAACATATAGTAATGAAATAAGAGGTGCTGTTTTGATTATTCATGGGGAAAAAGCTCACTCTTGTTATATGAGCCGTGATGCTTATAAGAATATGACCGAAAAAAGTAAATATACTGACAATAAAGAATTAATGATAATACCTAATGCTGTTCATACTGACCTTTATGATAGAAAAGATATTATTCCTTTTGATAAGATAGAAGAATTCTTTAAAAATAATTTAAAATAGGAGAGTAATAGACTCTTCTTTTAGCAAGGTGATAGATTATGAATAAGAAAGTATTGTTTGGGTTATTAATAGTTATTATAATATTAGTGGGAGTTTTTATAATAATTAATTTAAAAGATGATGATAGTGATAATTCTAATAATAATGATAATAAGCAAGAGACAGATATAAATACTAATGAAGAAGTAGATGGAGATGATTTAAGTATGAAGATAAATTTAACAATAAATGGTAATAGTTTTACAGCAACACTTGAAGATAATGAAACAACTAGAGAGCTTTTAAATAGCCTTCCACTAGAAGTTAGTATGAGTGAATTAAATGGTAATGAAAAGTATTATTATTTTGATGAGAGTCTTCCTACTAATAGTTATAGACCTGGTAGTATAAGTACAGGAGATATTATGTTATATGGAAGTGACTGCTTAGTTATCTTTTATGAAGATTTTGATACTCCTTATAGTTATACAAGACTTGGTAAGATAGACAATGTAGATAACTTAAAAAATGCTTTAGGAAAAGGGAATGTTAATGTTACAATAAGTATAGATGGGTAGTGATATTATGAACTTAATTGAAAATAAAACTTATGATGAAGAAAGAGCTTTATATAACCTAAAGAATAGTGAGGTTAAAAACTGTACTTTCGCTGGCCCTAAAGATGGGTAATCAGTTTTAAAAGAGGCTCGTAATATTAAAGTAGTTGACTGTAACTTTTCTTTAAGATATCCTTTATGGCATGATAAGAAGTTTGAACTTATTAATAGTACTTTAGATGAACTAACAAGAGCCCCTATTTGGTATGCTAGTGATGGACTTATAGATAATGTTACAATTACTTCTGTGAAAGCAGTTAGAGAGTGCAACAATATTGTAGTTAAAAACTCTAATATCAATTCTGATGAGTTCGGCTGGAAATCTCATCATATAAATATAGAAGATTCTACTATAAATTCAGAATATATCTTCTTTGATAGTAGTGATGTTACAATAAATAATTTAAATTTTACTGGTAAATATTCTTTTCAATACATGGAGAATTTAACTATTGATAACTCTAATTTAGATACTAAAGATGCTTTTTGGCATAGTAAGAATGTGGTAGTTAAAAATTCTTTAGTCAAAGGAGAATATCTTGGATGGTTTTCCGATGGCCTAACTTTAATTAATTGTAAGATTATAGGTACACAACCTTTATGCTACTGTAAAAATCTTAAGTTAATAAACTGTACGATGGAAGAGACTGACTTATCTTTTGAATATTCAGATGTCGATGCTGATATAAAAGGTAATATCATGTCTATTAAAAATCCTAAATCAGGTAGAATAATTGCCGATAGTATTGGTGAGATAATTAAAGAAGATTCTATTATGGAAGACACTTGTGATATTATAATTAGAAATAGTTAGTATAGAAATGCTAACTATTTTTATAAATGAAGTATCTAATTATTGAAATCAATCTGAATGTATTATACAATAATTATATGGAGGTTCACTATGATAGAAAAAAATATTATAAGAGAAAAATTAAAAAAAGAAAATCTTGGTTTACCTATTGAACTAAGTTTAGTTGATGTAGAGGAGGGAATTGCTTTATATAAATTGCATAAAATAGGGTTATCTAGTGAAGATAGCTACTTTTATACTGACTTAGATGGTAATATTTTATTTTCTAAAAATACTTTTAAGTATGCAACACCATTTTCAGATTCTTTATCATACATTATAATGCATGATAATAAGCATTGTATTATTGATATCAAAGATAAAAAATTAGTAGAAATACCAATGATTAATAAACCTTGGGAAAATATAAATGGATTTAGAAATGGCAATTTAGCAGCTTTAAATAAGAAAAGTAAGAAATGGGGAAGCTATTTCTATGACAGAGATGAAAATATATTTTGTAAAGATATTCCGCCTATCTGGAATAATTTAGAGTTTTCTCGTGATAAAGATATTGTATATGCTGGTATTAGTAATATTCACCAACTTTGTCCTTCTAATTATGATGTTCAAACTAAATGGAGTGAAATAACTGATTTAGAACTTACTATAAGAGTTATTAGAATGTTAAAAGACAATGCCTACAATTTAAAATATTATAATTATATTATTGATATTTTTAAAATGGCAATTGAACAAGATAAAATAAGATATATAAGAGAAAAAGTCTCTATTTCTAGACAAAAAGAGGAAACTGAAAAAATATTATCAACACCATATAATTTAGCTGATTATTATTTTGATGAAAAAGTTAAAGATAGCAGGGATATTTACACTAGTCAAGTTATTAGTGATGACGAAAGTTTAGATGATTATCAAAAAAAGTTATGTAAAATAGTAAATAACAATTAGAAATGGTTTTATTTTTCTTTATACCAGAACTAATTGAAAGCAGGTTATAAAGAAAAATATATTCAACATTTGAATATTCAGAAGTCAATATTTTATCTATTAAAAATCCTAATCCAGGTAAGATAGTAGTAGATAATATTGGTGAAATAATTAAAGAAGATTCTATTATGGAAGATACTTGTGATATTGTAATTAGAAATAGTTAGTATGGGAATGCTAACTGTTTTTTAATTCATCAAATTTTTGATAAATATGATTAATAATATGTTAGAATATATATTAAGAAATTATTTGGGAGGTTTATTTTATATGAGAATTGTAAGAAGTAATAATAATTGGAATAGAGTTAATACAAAGGAAGAACTATTAGAATTATTAAAGACTTATAGGGGAATATTATCTAATCCTATGCAAGATTATTTAAATTCTTTAATAGAATTAGAATTTTCTGTTATAAGAGATTATATTAAAGATGAAGATAGAGAAGCTTTATCTGAATTAGATGTATATAAGAAAGTAGCGATATATAATATCTATAATAGAGCTTTAACCCTATTTAAAAAGCAAGAAATGCAGTTTAATATTTCTGGTAATGAAGAGGGCTTTGAAAGGTTATATGTTTCTACACGTTTAAGTGATAGGAATGTTAGCTTATTTGATTTTTATTATGGTGAAAGAAGAAGCTTTAATGACAAAATACCTGATGAATATAAAACAATGATAATTGGTAGTATTAGTCTATCTAAAACATTAGAAAGTAAAGAATTAAGAGAAAAAGAATTAAATAGAGTAATGAATAAGTTAGAAATGTTATATGATGCTAAGAATCCTTATCCATCTTCTCGTAAAAAAATAGGTGGACCTAGTTCACAATGGAGATATGAACACTCTATAGAGATAAAAAAATATGAAGATATGTTTACAGAATTAGATAGTAAAAAAGAATTAACTGATGAAGATAAAAGAGAAATTGAGATAACAAATGAAATATATAATTTATTATTAGAAGATTATGGACTAACTAAAGATAGTTTTGAAGAAGTAAAAAGTAGGGCTAAATTTGGATTTGAATCTTATAGTAACCTTCAAAAAAAACTTGTTAAAAGGCAACCTAATTTAACTATTACAACTGATATTAAATATATATAAATTTGTTATATTAATAAACATATTAAAGGAGGTATCATCTATGAAAGGTAAAAATATGTATCTAGCATTTGGTAGTGAAGTCATCTATGATGATGCTTCCTTTTTAATTGAAGATAATGATAAAGTAGGTGTTGTTGGGGTAAATGGAGCAGGGAAGACTACTTTATTTAAGATTATCTTAAAAGAGGAATCTTTAGATGCTGGCAAGATTACAGTAAATAATAAAAAAATTGGCTATCTTCCTCAAGAGATTAATTTTACTGATAAAGAGAAAAATGTCTTAGATTATTTATATAGTGGAAGACCTATTGAAAAGCTAGAAAAAGAGTTAAATGTCGTTTATGAGAAATTAAGTAATGCTAGTGAACTTGAACAAAATAAACTTTTAAGACAAGCCGAAAAGATTCAAAGTGAACTTGATAGTTTAAATCAATATACGGCAGAAGATGAATTATTATCATTAATTGAAAATATGAAGATAGATAGTGAATTGTTAGAGATGAAAGTAGGAGATTTATCAGGAGGACAAAAGTCTAAAATCGCCTTTGCAAGACTACTTTTTTCAAACTCTGATATCTTGCTTTTAGATGAACCTACTAATCATTTAGATGCTAAGACTAAAGACTTTGTTATTAATTATTTAAAGAATTATCATGGTATGGTTTTAGTTATTAGTCATGATATTGATTTTTTAAATGAAGTAGTTACTAAGACCATGTTTATTAATAAAGTTACTCATAAAATAAAAGTATATAAGGGTAATTATAAAGAATTTAAAAGGCTCTATGCTAACGAAATGATAGAAAAAGAGCTTAGAATAAAAGAGCAAGAACGTGAAATAAAGAAACTTGAAGAAGTTGTTAAACGGGCTGAGGGAGCATCTCGTACTAATCATAATTTAAAAAGATTAGGACAGTCTAGAAAGAAGATGTTAGAGAAAAAATTAGATGAATTAGAGGTAAGGGAATTTTCAAAAATAAATCTTACAATTTGACAAAATAAAAACAACGACCT
>CAMMMH010000029.1 GCA_946497955.1 uncultured Mycoplasmatota bacterium
GAAAATAAAGTTGATTTTTTGTAGAAAATACTTGACTTTATTATGGGAGGAAAAACAATAAAAAGTCCGGTTTTCTTGAAAAAAGTCCGGTTTTCTTGAAAAAAGTCCGGTTTTCCCCAAAAAAAGTCCGGTTTTCTAATTATAAAATGAAAGGAAAGTGATTATGTGATATTTCAAGTAGTAATAGTTATCATCTCTTTATTCTTAGATGGAATACTAAGTAATTTTCTTCCCTTTATGATGGGAGACTTATCTTTATTTACTCCATACTTTACTTTAATAAGCATTGTTATAATCTATCCCTTCTTTAAGAAAAAAGATAAAGATTATTATATTTTAGTATGTATAACAGGTTTCCTTTATGATTTATTCTATACTAATCTCTTATTTACCAATGCTATTTTCTTTTTATTAATAGGACTAATAGTAAGCTTTATCTATAAGAAGATGGAACTTAATCTTCTAACAAATTTATTTTTAACTATTTTTGTTATAGTAATATATCAAACTATTTTTTCTCTAAGCTTATTTATCTTTAATGTTGTTCCTGTTAATATAAAAAGTACTCTTTATTTAATAAGTCATAGCCTAATACTAAATATTATCTATGGCGAAATACTATATTTAATTTGTAAATATATGCCACACAAAAGACATTTAAACTGATGTCTTTTTCTTTTACTTAATACATATAATTAAGTGGTGATATAAATGGTAGAATCAAAGTTTTATAAGAAAAAAGAACCTCATGCTAACAATAATTTAAAAAAACATATAAGAAGTTTTATAACAAAAGTATTACTAACTATAATAGTAACTCTTATTCTTTTAATAGGCTTTAAAACTAATCTAGATTTTAAAAGTAACTTTAACAAGTATGTTTATAACACCTCTCTACCATTTACAGACTTTAAAGCTCTTTATGATAAATATTTTTTAGGTACAAAAAATAATGATAATGATACTAAAGAAGTCTTTAATGAAAACTTAGTTTATACTGATAAAAGCATGTATGAAGATGGCGTTAAATTAACAGTTAAATCAAATTACTTAGTAAAAGCCATAGATAGTGGAATAGTTGTTTTTATAGGAGATAAAGATAAGTATGGTAAAACAGTTATTGTTCAACAAGTTAATGGTGTAGATGTTTTTTATGGAAATGTTAATAGTAGTGTCAATATGTATGATTATGTAGAAAAAGGTTCTCTAATAGGAGAAGTTATAGATACAAATCTCTATCTAGCATTCCAAAAAGAGGGTAACTTTGTCGACTATAAAGAGTATATTAAGTAGAATAACTATTCATCCCAGTTGCTACTTTCTAATAGTTTTATCTTTTCTATCTGGATATTTTAATTTAATATTTATAACAACTCTTCTTCTTTTAATCCATGAAAGTGGGCACTTTTTTACCGCTTATATCTTTAATTGGGAAGTAGATAAAATAGTTTTCTATCCTTATGGAGGAGTATCTAAATTTACTCATGAAGTGAACTGTCCTTTAAAAGAAGAGTTAATAGTCCTTTTAATGGGACCAGTTATGCAATTAATAGGTTATAGTATTTTAATGAAGATACCATACTTCTATAACTACCAAGAGATTATAACAACTATTAATTATAGTATTCTAAACTTTAATCTTTTACCTATTTATCCATTAGATGGAGGAAGAATAATGCAACTACTTATCTGTTATTTAACATCATATCAGTTAAGCTTTAAAATAATTTATTTTATATCGTTCATCTTTCTTAGTCTTATTACCCTTATCTTTTTCTATCATCCTACCACAAATATCTTACTAGTAATAATTCTCTTAGTAGTAAAACTAATAACTGAAAAAAGAAATATAAATTATTACCTAGAAAAATTTATCTTAGAAAGATATTTACATAAATATAAGTTTAAAAAGAGTAAGATAGTAAAGAGAACTAAAGACTTTAAAAGAGATTATCATCACTTGATTAAATTAAATGATAGATATTTTTTAGAAGAAGAATATTTATTAAGAAAATACAATAAATAATTATAAACGAATAATTGTAGTTTTAATGCTGATATGCTATAATATTTTATACGAGGAGGAGTAAAAAATGAAAAAAATTAAAAGTGATTATCCTAAATTAATTGCACTTATTTTAGGAATAATTTTAGTTATTGTTGGCATTATTTTTATGATTAAATCCCAAAATTATAATTATAATGGTGGAGTATCTAGGGCGACTACAATTGAATTTGGTGCGGATTTTTATCCTACTGAGGAATATATTGGATTAACTGCTAATGCAGTATGTGATTTATATATGATGGTTACAATGGGAATTGGAGTATTTTTTGTATTTGTAGGTGGTACTGATATATGTATAATTAGCTCTAAATTAAAAAATAAAATGGAGAAATAAATATGGAAAAAACTAAAAAGACATTTGGAATATTAGGAATTGTTATGGGAGTATTAGGATTTATTATATCTTTTATTCCAATATTAAATATTTTGCTGGCTTTTATATCTTTATTGGCCATTATTTTCGGAATTATTTCTTTAACAAAAGAAAAAACAAAAATATTAGGAATTATCAGTATAATTTTATTTATAATTTCTGTTTGCAATACAATACTTACTTATTATGATAATTCAGTAGCTTTGGTAGATGGCAAAGAAGTTTCATACAATGAGGTTATAAAAACACTAGATGAAAACCCCGTAGCTTTTGAGGAAAAATATCAAGGAAAAGAAATAGAACTAACTGGAACTTTTAAATCCGTAAATACCAATATAGGCACAAAAACTTTAGAAGGTAATATGCTATACGAAGATGAAATAATTTTAAAAGAAGGATGGCGAATTAAAGTACCAACTGGTGCATATGATTTATCTAATTTGAAGGGTGGAGATAAGTTATATGTTAAATCAAAAATTTCTTATGGCTTAAATTATATCTATCTTTCTGATTATTCAATAATGTATAAATCAAGAGAAGTTACCAATTATACAATACTAGAATTAAATGGGGAAAGCCTATTAAAATAACAAAATAAGTATATGATAAAAAGATAAATTCAAATGAAATGTAATAAATAAAAAATAGGTAAAATTAAATAGAAAGTTCCCGAATTATTAAAGGGACTTTTTTTAACGACTAAATTCCCAGCCTGAAATTTAATTTATTCAAATTTCTAATAGTATATTATGTCTAATATATCTATGTTTGTTTGGTTTTCTAATATTAGAATATCAAGATAGTTAACTAAATCTTGTATTGTAAAAATACCAAGAATTGAATCAATGTAAATTATTGGGACATTCTTCATGATTAACCTTTTTTAAAAAGGATTTAGATAAATCAACATTGTTATGTTCTATATATTTTATATCTAGACATTTTATTAAATTAGTTAAGAAAATATAACGATAAATTATAGTGACATATTACTACTATAGATGTTATAATTAAAAAGACAAAGAAAGTAGAAGGAGAAATATATGGAACAGATAATAATTAATATAATGGAACAAGTTGGTTATTTAGGAGTCTTTCTTCTAATTGCAATAGAAAATATTTTCCCACCAATACCATCTGAGGTAATATTAGTATTTGGTGGTTTTATGACTACTTATACCACTTTAAATATACCTATAATGATACTTGCAGCGACATTAGGTTCTCTACTTGGTGCGATAGTACTTTATTATATTGGTAAAATCTTTAATAAAGAAAGATTAAAGAAAATAATAAGTGGTAAAATAGGTAAAGTATTAAGATTAAAAGCAAGTGATATTGAAAAAGCTGATAAGTGGTTTGATACTAAAGGTAATAAAACAGTTTTCTTCTGTAGATTTATACCAATTGTAAGAAGTCTAATCTCTATTCCTGCAGGTATGAGTGAGATGCCTATGCAAAAGTTTTTACTTTATACTATATCAGGTTCTCTAATCTGGAATACAGTTTTAATAATAGTAGGTAGTATAGTAGGGGATAAATGGGAAACAATAGTTGGTTACTTAGATAACTTCTCTAATATAATCTTAATAATATTAGTAATAATATTTGTAGTAGCACTTTACTACTGGTTCGTAATAAGAAAAAAGAAACAAAGTAAAAAGGCCTAGAAATCAAGTTCTAGGTCTTTTTGCATAAATTATAATTTCAGCAGAAGTAGCAGTATCTATACTAGAGAAAAATATATTAAACATTTGATACTTTAAAAACTGAAACAAAAAAGTTTGCTCTAGAAACAGCAGTACTACCAGTATATAAAAATTGAACAGTACTATTAGTAGACGCTTGAATTAATGTTCCATCTTGTATTGTAATATCACTATTAACACTATTAGTATTATTAGTAGGTGCTAAACGATCTTGAGGTATTCCATTAATAATAGGAATTATAGATCCATTTTGATTAACACCAAATCTTCCTGTTAAACTAAAAGAAACATAATAAGTACCGGGACTTGGTAAAGTAATAGTAGTATTATTTACAGTAATATTAGGTGTTCCTCCACTAAATTGTAAAGCTAGTGGAATTACACTACCAGAACTAATATCCGTTGCTTGATTTACAACTAGAGCATAATTATTATCTAGCTCAGGACCAGTAGGACCGGTAGGACCCGTTATCCCTGTAGGCCCTGTTTCTCCAGTAGGACCAGTAACACCAGTAGCGCCTGTAGGTCCAGTTGGTCCTGTTATACCAGTTGCACCCGTAGGACCAGTAACACCACTTGCACCCGTAGGTCCAGTAGGACCTGTCGCACCAGATATTCCCATAGGACCAGTTGGACCCGTAGGACCCAAAATAAAACAGCCATTATGACAAAAATGTTCCATTATCTCACCACCTAATATAAAGTATGAAATAACTTCTATTTATGACAAAAAAAGCTAGAACAAGCCTAACTTAATTTTTATGTATAATAAAACCTCTGATAAACAGAGGATAAATTCTATATGGTGGAGAATAGGGGGATCGAACCCCTGACCTTCACGGTGCAAACGTGACGCTCTCCCAGCTGAGCTAATTCCCCATCGCTTAAGAACAAATCGATTATATCATAGTAAAAAAACACTTGTCAATAGTTTATTTGCAAAAAAAAATATGTTATTATTGTAGCAAGGAGTGAAGTAGATGAAAGTTTTATTATATGCAGAAGGATTAAAAGTAATAGGAGTAAGTGGTCTAGGTAAAGCGATACAGCATCAAATGAAAGCTTTAGAGTTAGAGAATATTCCTTATACTACTGATATAAATGATAATTATGATATCGCTCATATTAATACATATTTTTTTAAGTCATATTTTCTTGCCAGAAAACTAAAAAAGAAAGGCATAAAAATAGTTTATCATGCCCATTCAACAGAAGAAGATTATCGTGATGGTTTTATCTTTGGACATCTAACAAGTAAACTATTTAAGTGGTGGATAATAAAATGTTATCGCTATGGAGATATTATTGTAACACCTACAGAATATTCTAAAAATATCTTAGAGCATTATAAAGGACTAGAAGATAAGAAAATAGTCGCTATCTCTAATGGTTTAGAATTAGACTTCTTTAAGCCTGATAAATCTTATAAAGACTCTTTTCGTAAAAGATATGGTTATAAAAAAGATGATAAGGTAATAGTAGGTATAGGAATATACAGTAGAAGAAAAGGAATAGTTGACTTTGTAGAACTCGCCAAACGTCTACCTAAATATAAGTTTATTTGGTTTGGTTCAAGTCCAGTCGCAGCCGCGACTAGTGATGTTAAAAAAGCTTTAAAAGATGCCAAAGACTTACCTAATATTAAGTTTCCAGGTCATGTACCACAAGAAATGATAAGAGAAGCCCTAGGAGGATGTGATTTATATTTATTCCCAACTTTTGAAGAGACTGAAGGTATTCCTATTATTGAAGCATGTGCTATGGAAACTAATACTATAATAAGAGATATCCCAATCTTTAATTATCTAACAGATGGAGTTAATGTTTATAAAGCGAAAGATGTAGATGAATTTGAAAAGAAAATAAAAATGTTTTTAAATGGCGAGTTAAAAAGTGTAAGTAAAGGAGCTAGAAAGATAGCAGAAGCTTGTGATATAAAGACAGTAGGTAAACAGTTAAAAGAAGTATATGAAGAAGTACTTAAAGGAAAAAACAAATGAAAAAAGTAGTTATTTCTGGAAGTGCTAAACTTCAAGATAGTATAAACTATTGGATAAAATATTTTGAAAATAAAGGCTTTAATATATTAGACTATCCTAGACCAATAGAAAAAGAAAAATTTATGGAACTATATCCTAAAATACATAAAGATTTTTTTGAAAATATAACAAGGGCAGATATGTTATTTGTTATGAATGAAACTAAAGAACAAATAGATGGTTATATTGGTGCAGAAACTTTTGCTGAATTAACTTTCGCTTTAATGCAAAATTTAATTTATAATAAAAATATTCAAATAGTAATATTAAGAATGCCAAGTATTAATGTACAAAGTTATGAAGAAATTAATTTATGGTTAAAACTTGGATGGATAAAATTATTGGAGGTGTAAAAATGAATTTAAAAAGTAAAATAGAAGAATATGTACCTTATGATGAAATAGAAGCTAAAGATAAAGAGTATTTCTTAAAATGGATTAATACTTTTGAAGATGTTTTAACTAGAAATAATGAGTTTGGTCATATTACCGCTTCTGCTTTTGTAGTTAATGAAGACAAAACAAAAATGCTAGTGGTATATCATAATATATATGATAATTGGATTTATCCAGGTGGCCACGCTGATGGAGAAGAAGATTTACTATCAGTAGCAGTTCGTGAAGTTCTAGAAGAAACAGGATTAAAAGTAAAAGTACTAGACAATTCTATTTATGCTATTGCAGCTTATCCAACTATTGGTCATATAAAAAGAGGAAAATATGTTTCCGCTCATACTCATCTAGATGTTGTCTTCATCCTAGAAGGAAATGATAAAGAGCCACTAAAAATTAAAGAAGATGAGAATAAGGGAGTCAAATGGATTCCTTTAGAAGAAGCATATGGTAATAATATTGTTGATTTTACAAGACCTACTAATAAAAGAATGATAAAAAAATTAAAATCATAGATAAATGACAAAAATATATTTGAACCCAAAAAAAGAAGACTAGTCTATAGGTCTTCTTTTTTAAATATTATATTCTCTTTCTTTTTCATTACCTATATTTAAAATAATACCAACTAATATTAAGTAAGATAATAAACTACTACCACCATAACTAATAAATGGTAGTGTAATTCCTGTAATAGGTAAGAGTCCAACTGTCATTCCTATATTTTGTACTTGTTGAAATACAAGCATTCCAATAATACCTGCTAGAACAAATTTATCCCTTGAAGCTATCTTTTTAGTTGCCATATTAATTAATCTTGTATCAAAGAAAATGATAATTGCAATTAAAACTATCGCTCCTAAAAGTCCAAAGTTAGAAGCATAAACAGCAAAGATAAAGTCAGTACCAGACTCTGGGAAATATATTGGAGTCTGGTTAAATCCATGTCCAAACACTCCTGCAGAACCAATCGCCGCTAGGGCATTTTCAAGTTGTAATCCACTACCATTTTGCCAATCTAATATTCTATCAAATCTATAATATAAATCAGTACCAAAGATACTTACAAATAAATCCTCATTTAAGAAATAACATCCTAACACTAAACTTAGCATAATAGCAATTATAACTCCTAAAATAACAAACCATCTAAGCCTAATTCCTGATGTAAACATCATACAGAAATAAATTATAAAATAAATCATAACAGAACCAGTATCAGGCTCTAAGAATGTTAAAACACTAGGAATTAACACAACTATTAAAGTCTTTATAATAAAGATAAACTCTTCTTTAATACTAGGATGGTCTGTTGTCTCTCTAAAATTAGATATCATCACAGCAAGGACTAACATAATAAAAATCTTCATAAACTCACTTGGCTGGAAACTACCAATATAAGGAATAACAAACCAACACTTACTATTATTTATAGACGGTGCAAAGAGTAATAGAGATACTAGTAAAATATTTCCTATAATATAGAAAAACCAAGCATTCCTATAAAGATAATCATTTTTAAGCTTAAAAAGTATTACAATTATAACAACTCCTACTAAATACCATATCGCTTGTTTTAAAGCCAAGTTCCCATTATCAGGAGAAAGATAAGTCATCGCACTATATATAGTAGTAATACTTATAATAAAAAACAAGACAATAGGTATAACAATAGTTAAATCAATTTTCTGCCTTTTTCGCAAATCTATCACGTCCTTTCGCATCAAGTCATTACTATTATATCAAAAAATAGTACATTTTATTATATAAAATACATAAAATGTAACAGGAGGGAAAACTATGAAACAATTACCACCAATTTTTAAAGTGAGTAATAATATAAAAGATACTAATCAAAAATATTATTATGAGAAAGTAACTAATAAAATAAAACCTAAAGAAATTAAAAAAACTATTGATAATAACTTATCAATAGAAGAGAAAATAAATAAAATATTTAAGACTAAAGGCTATGCTTTTAATATTCCTGTCGAAATTACTTTCTCTAATAAAACCGTTAATACCTATCTAGCCTTAAAGAGAAATGATTCTATCATAACATTAGATAATGAAGTAATTCCTATATCGACAATTACTTCACTAGAAATAAAAAGCCCATCAGAATAAAGATGGACTTATTTTTTTATTAAACACCACTTATAAAGACATCAGGTAAACATCTAATAGCAGAGACGCAATCTAGATTAATAGTAAAGAATGTACTAGTTAAAACATAAGGTTCACTACTACTAGTATCAGGATTCTGTGCTAAAACTCTACAAGTACAACAATTACCTTCTAGGTTTTCAAGTCTAAAGATAGAAGAAGTACCATTAACTGTTCCAAGAGTATAAGGAAAAGACCATAGTTCCCCAGTTGTACAATTATATAAGTTTATTGGTCTTGTGTTATAGCACACTAAACTAGGAGTAGGACCTAAATAAGGCTTATCACATCCTAGGACTTCACAGTCGTCATCTTTAGCATTTTGTAAGCAAAGAATAGTCTCTAATATGGATGTTAAGCAACTTTTATCATCACACATAAATTATCCTCCTTTTATAAATTATCAATAATAATATCATCTAAACAACTAACAACACAGATACAATCTAAATTAATAGTTATAAACTCATTAGTAGGAAGATATGTTCTATTTATATCAGTAGTATCAGGATTAGGTCTTAAGATACGACATTTAACACAGCAATCATCTACTGACTCCACTCTAAAAACAGATGAAGTATTAGTAGTTCCATTTAATGTATAAGTAGTACTAAAGATATTACCATTCCTAGTATAGAAAGTAACTGGTCTTGTATTAAAACAAATAATATTAGGACTACTTCCTAAATAAGGTCTAGTACAAGACTCATCAAAGCAATCACTACCTCCGGCATTTCTTTGTAATATATCAATAACCTTTAATAGCTTACCTAAACAACAAGTATCTTTATTATTCACTGTTTACACCACCTCTTATCTATTATCTAATATAGGTTATGAGACTATTTTTATTTTGTGTAGTTAATAACCTATAACTTCTATTATTAGTTTATGAGACTTACTCTTATAATTTACACTTTTATTTTTTTTACTAATAGAGTATAATTGTTAATAGGTGATATAAAGATGAATTTATTAGATATTCAGTATATTATAATTATTGCCGTAATATTAATAATATTACTAGCAGTACTAAAAGCTAATAAGAAAGATGCTAATATTGATTTAAATAAACTAGTAGAGTATCTTGGTGGAAAAGATAATATTATCAGTACAGAATCTAAACTATCTAGATTTATCGTAACACTAAAAGATACTTCTAAAGTTGATAAAGAATCAATCCAGAAATTAGGTGCTAAAGGTATAGTTGAGATCAATAATCAATTAAAGATTATCTTAGGACCTGAATCTAAACAATTAAAAAAATATATTGATGAACTAAAATAGGGCTAAGCTCTATTTTTTCTTTTTCTTTCCATTTTTCGACAAATTTCTACAAAACTATAACATATACTTATTTTAGAAAGAGGGAGAAATATGTCGTATATTGAAGTTATAATTGAAAGTATTATTTTACTACTTTGTCCATTAGCATTATATCTATTATATACAATCTATAAAAAGAATCTATCTTGTGATGAAAAGGACTTAGGCTTTGAAATAGCAGTCATTTCATCATTATATTTTGTCTTAAGATATGGAACTTCTTGTTATAATGATTATCCTATTATTCTCTTTGATATTCCATTACTTATCTGTTATTACAAAAGAAAAATGTCTTTAGCAGTCTTTATATCATTAATATTAATTATTTATGAGACTCTATTCTTAGGCATTAATCCTTTATTCCTAGCCTTAGAATATAGTAGTTATTTAATAGTATATTCTCTACTAGTAAGAAGGAAACTAAAGCCTATTAGTGTTGTTAACTATTTTATTATTATTAAGAGTTTTATGCTATCTCTAGCTGTATTCTGGTTTATTAGTCCAGAAAAGACCTACTTATTAAACTTATTTTATATCTTTACTATTATAATAACTCTATACTTTGTAACTAATATAATCATATCAATATTTGCAAAAGGAGAAAAAATAGTAGAGTTACATAATGATTTACAAAATATAGAAAAAGAAAAAGATTTAAGACGCTCTTTATTTAAAGTAACTCATGAAATAAAAAATCCTATCGCAGTATGTAAAGGATATCTTGATATGATAGATATTAATGATAAGAAAAAGGTAAGAAAGTATATTCCTATTATTAAAGATGAAATAACCAGAACTTTAGTCTTAATGGATGACTTCTTAGACTATACTAAGATAAAAATAGAAAAAGAAGATATGGACCTTATTATGTTACTTGAAGATTTAGAGGACTATTTAGAAGATTTATTTAAAAAGAACGGTATAAAAGCAGAATTTAATATTCCTGATGAAGATATCTATATAGAAGCAGACTATAATAGATTAAAACAAGTCTTTATTAATCTTTTAAAAAATGCTATTGAAGCGAAAGATAGTAGTAAGAAAGAAAATATAATAAAAATAAGTTTAGAAAGTGATAATGAGTTTATGAAGATAATAATTGAAGATAATGGAGTAGGAATGGATAAGGATACTCTAAATAATGTTAGTGAGATGTTTTTTACAACTAAAAGACGTGGTAGTGGCCTAGGTGTTAGTCTCTCTAAAGAGATAATAGAACAACATAATGGGACTATTGTGTATAATTCAGTAAAAGGAGAAGGGACAAGAGTAATAGTTACTTTACCTAAAGAGATAAATATGGCATAATATTATTGAAGTGATAGTATGTGGAATATAGAAGAAATAAAAAAAGATGTAAGAAGTAATTTATCGGATTATAGATATAATCATTCTCTTAGAGTTATGGAAGAAGCTGAAAAGTTAGCTCGACATTATCATTGTAATGTCGAAAAATGTAAATTATGCGGTCTAACTCATGATATGTGTAAAGAGTATACAGATAAAGAAAATGAAGATTTTATAAAAAAATATAATTTACCTAAAGAGTTATTAAATGCTGAAAATAAAAATATTATTCATGGGGTTATCGCCTCTATTTTAGTTAAAGAAAAATATAACTTTACAGAAGATATGACCTTAGCGATTAAGTATCATACAACAGGTTATCCTAATATGGATTTACTTGCTAAAATTGTTTATTTAGCAGATAAAATAGAAAAGGGAAAAGACTATCCTGGTATAGAAGAAGAAAGACTTCTAGCATACCAAAACATTGATAAAGCAATTATTTTGTGTCTAAATAATCAAATAAAGCACTTGAAAGAAAAGAATAAAGTTATAAATAAAATGGGTTATGATACTCTAAAATTCTTAGAACAAAATACTACTGATTGAAATATTTCTAAAAAAATGCTACAATTTACTTAACTTGAAAGAGAGTGTGTTTACTATGAATGAAAATAAAGGTAAAGAGATAATTAGTAATACTAATACCAACCAACCAAATAATTCTAAACCAGTTAAAGATAATAAAGAGATGAAGAAAAAACTAATGAGAATGATGCTAATAGTAGTAGGAGTTCTTGTTTTACTATTAATTATTATTTTAATATTTTCTTTAGTAACTGGTGGTAATAAGACTTATGAAGAGATTGAAGAAGATTTAAAAAATGCGGCTATAGAGTATTATAAAGTTCAAAGCGGATTGTTACCACAAGAAGAAGGAGAAACTGTTACTGTAAAAGCCAGTACACTAGCAGATGCTGAACTTATGAAACCATTAAGTGAATTAAGAAAAGGAGAAAGCTGTAGTGGTAGAGTAGAAGTTACTAAAGTAGGAGATAATATAATCTATACACCATACTTAGACTGTGGTGATAAATATACTACTAAAGAGTTATATAAAGCCGTATTAGAACAAGGTATTGTTACAAGTGGTAATGGTTTATATGATTTAAATGGAGAAAAAGTATATAGAGGAGATAATGTTAATAACTATGTACAATTAGATAATGCTTTATTTAGAATAGTTAAAGTAACCTCTGATAATAAACTTCTCTTAATATTAAATGAAATGGAATCTAATATGTCTACTTATTTTGATGATAGATATAATCAAGAGAGATTATCTAATAGTGGGTTTAATGATTATAGAATTAGTAGAATGTATCAATATTTAGATGATTTATATAATAATAAACAAGATTATAGATTGTTAAGTAGCAATGATAAAGAAAAACTATCTACATTTAATTTATGTATTGGTAAAAGAAATCCTGCTGATACAACTAATAACAATAGTATAGAATGTACTGACGTTTTAGAAAATCAAATGATTGGACTTTTAGCTGCTAGTGATTATCTAAATGCTTCATTAGATACTAATTGTAAAGCGACTACAGATAAGAGTTGTCAAAATTATAATTATCTAAAACTAAGTGGTACAGATTGGTGGCTAGTAACAGGAAGTTCTCTAAATAGTTATGAAGTATATTCTGTTAGAAGTAGTGGCTATTTATATGAAACAAATGCTTCTAGTTATAAAAAGGTAAGACCAACCATTATGTTAAATAATAATGTTATGATTAAATCAGGTAGTGGTAGTGAAGCTAATCCATTTATATTGAAGTAAAAAGAAGAAAGAAGGTAAAGAAATGAAAAAAATTAAAACTAGCACTTGTTTACAATGTGTTACCTGGGGGGGGGGGAGTTTAGCAGTAATTTAGTTACTTTCTTTCATTATGGCTTAAAAGAATAGAGGATAATTCTATTCTTTTTTAAGTGTAATAATGAAAGGAGTAAAAGATGAAAAATAAGAATAAAAAAGTAATAGTAATAATTATAAGTATTTTAATAGTAATAATATTACTACTAGCATTAACTTATGCATATTTTAGAACAGAGTTATTTGGTAGTGAAGAGATAGTAAAAGTGGGAACATTAGACTTAGTATTAGATGAGACCAGTGAAGGGATAGGTTTAGATAATGCCGTAGGTATAAGTGATAGTGAAGGTTTATCTTTAAATGGCTCTACTTTTGAATTAAGGAATAATGGTAATAAGGCTGTAGACTATACAATATATTTAGATGATAATACTATAGGAGAAAATGATATTAGAATAGATGATAAGTACTTAAAGTATAATCTAAATAAGAATGGTGCAGATAGTGGAGCGACTTTACTAACTAGAATAGGAACTAATCCTAATAGAGTTTTAGATAGCGGAACAATAGATGGAAAGACTACTAATAAATATAGCCTAAAACTTTGGATAACAGATGAAGTAGATGGAAATTATAGTGGACAAGTATTTAGTGGTAAATTAAGAGTAGAAGTTAGTCAAGAACGGGCTAAAGAAGTCTCAACAGTCTTACTTGAAAATATTCCTAAAGAAAATCAATATAATGATGGAGTAGATACATTTATAACTGGAGAAGACCCGAATAACTATATTTGGTATAGTGGTAAATTATGGAGAGCAGTGTCTGTTAATGATGAAGAGAAGACAGTAAAATTAGTAACACAGTGGAATATAAGTGCAATCAATTACGATGATGATAGTAGTGCTTTTGCAGGAAGTTATATGGAAGAGTGGTTAAATGATACGACAGTAGATGACTTCTTGGGTAATTTAAGAGAACCAGATAAGTTTATAGTAACAGATGCTAAGTGGGATGCCACTATAGATGATAGAGTGTTAGGAAATATAACACGACCTAATGGAACACCAATAGTAACAGATACTGTAGGGCTTTTAAATATGTATGAATATCAGACAAGTTATAGAGGAACAATGCAAGGAAGTGGCTATTTAAATAATGGTAACAGCTGGGTTATCCTAACACCATATGATTCATTGAATATGAGAATTATTAATAATAATGGATTACAGCAAACTGTAGCATTAGAATCTAACTTTGGTATTAGGCCAGCAATAAATTTAAAATCAGAAATAAAGATAGTATCAGGAGATGGGACAGAAGATAATCCCTATCGTTTAAAAGGAGATAACGACTCCTATTTATCCGGAGTAAAACTTAATACAAGGTACAGTGGCGAATATATAAGTTTTGGTAAGGATGAAAACAATTTATATCGAATAGTAAGTCATGAAACAGAAGGACTAACTAAAATAACAAGTGCTGAACCATTAAAAAGTTCTGGTAGTTTTATTGCTTCTACTTTTGGAAGTAATCCAGTATTTTCAAATACTAATAGATTAGGGATATTTCTTAATGGAGATTATTTAAAAAATTATATAGGAGATAACTATATTAATATGATTGAAGATAATAATACTTGGTATTTAGGAATAGTAGGAAGAGGAACAAGTTATAGACTAGCAAAATATGCAGATATTGAAATGAATAATTTAACTTCTAATACAACTATAGCAAAAGTAGGAATGTTAAGATTAGGAGAATTAATGTCAGGACAATTTAATAGATATGAAAATAATGTTAATTTTTGGTTAATAACACCTTACAGTTCGTATTATGCACTTGCAGTTGGTAATGTAGGTTCTGCAGCAAATACAGGAGTTTGGGATTCTTCTGGTATCAAACCTGCCTTAAATTTAAAATCAGATGTCATTATAACTGGAGGCGATGGAACTTTACAAAATCCATTTAAAATAAAACTTGCTAACTAGAAGAGGTTAAACTTTCTCTTCTTTTTTGTATAAATATTATTTTTTAGAACACTATATTATTAGGTGATAATAATATGACTAATAAAAAATATGAAACTTTAGTAAAAAAACATACTCCTAAAGAAAATAAAGTTAAATATGCTTTAACAGCATTTATAGTAGGAGGACTAATGGGCTTACTTGGAGAAAGTTTAATAAGAATTTATATAATGTTATTTGATGTATCTAGAAATGATGCTTCTACTTATATGATTATAACTTTTATCTTCTTTGCATCACTTTTCACTGCCTTAGGTTTCTTTGATAAGTTAGTTGCAAAAGCAAAAGCAGGGCTTTTAATACCAATAACAGGTTTCGCTCATTCTATGACAAGTGCTGCCCTAGATTATAAGAATGAAGGACCTATCTATGGAGTGGGTAGTAATGTCTTTAAACTTGCAGGTTCTGTTATCTTTTATGGAGTAGTGTCTGCATGGTTCTTCGGTCTTATTAGATATATATGGGAGGTGTTATCATGATATTAAATTTTAGAAATGTTTATTTAGATAATGCTAGTACAGTCTGTGGTCCTTATGAAGCGAAAGGACCTTTATCTAAAAACTTTGATAAGAAATATACTGAAGACTTATATTGTAAAGAAAAGTCTTTTGAAAAAGCCGAGATTAGACTACTTGAAGATAGTATAAAAATATTACTTAAAAAGACTAAACTAACTTCAAAAGATATCGACCTAGTAATAGCAGGTGACCTCTTAAACCAAATCGCCTCCTCTTGTTATGGAGCCTTAAACTTAAAAAGTCCTTTTCTAGGTATCTATACAGCTTGTGCTACTAGTATTGAAGGAATGCTTATAGGTTCTACTTTTATAGATAGTGGCAAAGTAAATAATGCTTTAGTCTCTTGTTCATCTCACAATATGTCAAGCGAAAAGCAATTTAGAAATCCTACAGAATATGGTTCTCCTAAACCAGAGACTGCTACATTTACTGCCACCGGTGGTGCTAGTGTTCTTCTTTCTAATAAACCTAGTAGAATAAGAGTCGTTAATGGTCTTATTGGAACAATAATTGACTACAATCAAAAAGATGCCTTTAATATGGGTGCAGCCATGGCAGGCTCCGCTGCCGATACCTTATATAAATATTTAACAGAAACTAATACTAAAGCTAGTGATTATGATTTAATACTAACAGGTGACTTAGGTAAATATGGTAAAGAGATATTAAAGGACTTAATGCTTAATGAATATAATATTGATATATCTAAAAACTATAATGACTGTGGCACTATGCTCTATGACTTAGAAGAACAAAAGGAAGTAATGGCAGGAGGTAGTGGTCCTGTATGTTCTGCTTTAGTTAATTATAGCACTATTATTAAAGGCCTTATGGAAAATAAATATAAGAAAGTCTTACTAATCGCAACCGGTGCCTTATTTTCTCCTATAATGCTCTATCAAAAAGAAAATATCTTATCAATTGCCAATTTAATATGTTTGGAGGCGATATAATGTACTTTATTAATTCATTTTTATTCTGTGGAATTATCTGTTTAATCGCTGAGTTAATACTAGATAATACCAAACTTACTCCTGGTCATATTACCGCTATGTTTGTAGTAGCAGGTGCCGCTCTAGATTCCTTTGGTATCTATGACTTCTTCATTGCAAGAGTAGGAGGAGGAGCCTTACTTCCTATAACAAGTTTTGGTCACTCTCTAATTCATGGAGCCTTACTTTCCGCCGAATCTCATGGTGTAATAGGCTTATTAATGGGTATCTTTAATTTAACTGCCGCGGGAATAACAGCCGCAATTATCTTTACCTTTGTCTTTACTTTAATTTTTAAAGCAAAAGATTAAAAAACGTTAATAATAATAGTAGGAGGTCTTAATTATGAAGATACTTTTAATACTATTATTATTTTTTTGGTGGAATAATGTCTCGGCCAAGACTATCACTACACCATTTCAAAAAGTGGGAGAAGTTAATTCTACTTATGAAGTTAAATCTAATGAAAAAATAGAGAAGGTTACGTATTATAAGCAAGAAAAGATAGATAAAGCTTTTAAATATTTAGAAGAACCTAATGATGAATATCAAGTTAAAAGTGATGAAATAAGCTATGGTAAATATTCATCTTTTCGTAAAGATAAACTTAATGATGACTCTTTAGATGAAGATATAAAGACTATCTATTATTATAATGCCTTAAAGAAAATAGATAGTTTAACTCTAAAAGACGTAAAAAATCTCCTAATAACTAAAATAACACTAAAATATAAAGATAAAACTATTTATGAAGGAACTAATCAAAATATTAAACTATCTAAAAAATATAGCCCTGAATATTTAACTCTTGATATAACTTGCTTTTTAAATCAAGGAGATATCAAGGGAAGTTTTAGACTAGTAAATTCTAATTATATTAATGAAAAAATATCAGTGACTAAAAAAGGTTATAATAAAATAGAACTTAAGTTAATAAATCATTTAACTAAGACTCTTTATGATGAGAAAGTCTTAAAGACTTCTAATATAGAAGATAAATTTTATATAAAAGTTATCACTAAAGAAAAGCTCTATCGTTACCGGAAGAAATATTATAAATGCTATAAGGATGAGAGCCTAACTGATACTTCATTTCATGATGGCTACAAAGTAATAGATACAGTCCCTAAGTATTATCTTTATAGAAAAGAGACAATAGAAGTATATGATGACATAAAACTATCTAATTACTTAGATTTATCTAAAGTAATAAAGACAAGTACTATTCCTTTAAGCAAGTTAGAGTTTAACTATTCTAATACATGTTCTAAAACTACATTAATTATTAAATATCAAGATTTTAAAGAAAATATAGATGTTACTTTTAATTGTGAAACTTCCACTAAAAGTAATGTTCATAAAGGTAAAACTAAGTCTATAAAAAGAGAATTATCAGCATTTTTGTTTAAGACATTATTTTTAAGAAAATTGTAGGTTAAAATAAATAACTACTTCTGTCGAAAGCCTTGCTAGTTAAGTAATATTTAACTATTATTAAGGCAAGAAAGGACTGATAACATGACAGAAGAACTAGCATTAAACTATATTGGTTTAGTTAAAAATATTACTAGTAAGTATAATTTTAGAAGTGATTATGATGACTTGTTTCAAGCAGGAATGGTAGGTTTACAAACGGCTTTACAAAAGTATGATAGTAGTAAAGAGACAAGTTTTACAGACTATGCCTATCTTTGGATAAAAGGAGAAGTCTTAAAGGCGATTAATAATGATTATGGAGTACATATGCCAAGTGATGTTTATAAACTTAGTAAAGATATTAAAGAAACAAGAGAATACTTATCTCAAAACTTAGGACGTGAACCTACTACTTTTGAAATATCTTATATGTTAGGAATAAGTGAAGAAAAAGTAGTAAGTGTTATGAATGCTATTACTACTCCATATAGTCTAGATAATAGTTATTTAGATGATGATTATAATCTCTATAATAAAATTGCTTTAATAGAAAAAGGATATGATGTAGGAGTATTAGACTTAAAAGAAGCGATTAATGGACTTGAAGAAAGTGAAAGAGACCTAATTACTTCAAGATACTATCAAGATATGACTCAAAAAGAAACAGCAGAGACGCTTGGTATGTCTCAAGTCCAAGTAAGTAGAAAGGAGAGTAAGATATTAGAAAAGCTTAGAACACAAATTTCTTAAAAAAGTATGAATTTTGTAAATTGACCTCCATTTTAGGGGTCAATTTTGCATTTTCCCTAGGCGAATTTAATAAATTCAGCCTCTTTTTTTATTGAATTTACAAAATCCTCTTTTTGCATTAATTTCCTCCATATGTTAGTGTACTTACCACATACATGTATGAAACCAATTTTTGAAAGTGAGGTAAATTAATGGAAAATAATGAAAATGATAACTTTGTAAGCCTTTTAGCAGACAGTACCTTTAAGTATATGTTTAAAGATTATAGAGATTTTTTTAAAAAGGTAATTAAATCAACAACTAATGTCGATATAAGTGAATATGAACTTTATAATAATGAGATAAATAGTGGAAATATTGCAAGAGATTATAGGCTAGATATACTACTAAAGAAAGATAATGATTTTATTATAATAGAAATGAATAAAAATGCTGATAAAAGGACTTTATTAAAAGCTAGGAAGTATCTATATGCTATTGCAGGAGGAGGACTAGTAGAAGGGGAAGATTTTAAGAAGATGCGTACTATTCTTATTAACTTTAATAATTCTAAATATAAGAAAGATAAAGAAGCGATCAGTGTTGGATATGATTTAATAAATGAAAAATATAATGATGTTATAGATGAAATAAAAATTTATGACATATATCTTGCAAGTCTTAAAAATGTTCGTTATAATGGTAGTAACGAGAAAGAAACATATTTAGCAATGTTTAGAGCAGAGTCATTTGAAGAGATGAGAGATATTGCTAATGGTAATGAGGAGGCTTTGAAAGTAGTGGAAGAACTAGAAAGATTAAGTGAAAATGATGAGTTTAGAGTCCTTTATGATGCTGAGAAAATGAGAAGAAAAGAAATAAATTCTGCAAGGCTTGATGGCTATGATGATGGTTATGATAATGGCTACGAAAACGGAATTACTAAAGGAAAAGAAGAGGGGGCTAAGGAAGAAAAAATAGAAATTGCTAAGAATCTCATTAAAAAGGGAGTATCTTTCGAAA
>CAMMMH010000030.1 GCA_946497955.1 uncultured Mycoplasmatota bacterium
TAGTTGATGAAATATATCATTAACTACTATTTACCTACAAAATTTTTTTACACCCATTTATATCATTTATATTATATTCGTAGGTTTAAGAAATATAACTGTTTTTATAGTTAAAATAATAACCAAAAGACTTGATATTATTTACCAAGTCCCTTTGCTTCCCTAAACAGGCTTTCATCAATTGTTATATCTTTATCACTACCAGTTACCTTACTCAAATAGTAACGGTATTTATCATTATCTATCTTTTCATAACCATCATTATATAATTTATTTAGCACTTCATCATCTGTACCAAATTGTTTATAGGTTAAATCTGCTAAATAATAATTACCATCATCATCTGGTACTAAAACAAATCTATGTTTATAATGAAATTCTAAATCATCAGTATCTACTATATAAGCAAGACATGACATATCTTTTAGATTCTCATATAAATACCAATTATATACTAAACACATTCTTTCATACTCTAATCCATCTAAGTCTCTTTTAGTATTTTCTATTGCTTTTCTAATAATAGATTCTTTATCTAGATTAGCAATATTAAGCATTCTATCATATAATGACATATTAATTCTCTAATTTAGCCCGGGCAGCAGCAAGTCTTGCAACAGGTACTCTAAATGGACTACAAGAAACATAATTAAGTCCAACCTTTTGACAGAAAGCTATACTCTTAGGATCTCCTCCATGTTCACCACAGATGCCTAGTTTGATATCACCTCTTGTACTTCTACCAAGTTCAGCAGCCATTTTTACTAACTTACCTACACCAACAGTATCTAGGCTTGCGAAAGGATCATTTACAAATATTTTTTTATCGTAATAGTCTTTTAAGAATTTAGAAGCATCATCTCTTGAGAATCCATAAGTCATTTGCGTTAAATCATTAGTACCAAAACTGAAGAACTCTGCTTCTTCTGCTATTTTATCTGCTAAAATGGCAGCTCTTGGTATTTCTATCATAGTACCTACTTTATATTTTAAATCACTGTTATTATCTTTAATAATAGCATCAGCTGTTTCAACTACTATATTCTTAACATATTTTAATTCATTAACATCACCTACTAAAGGTATCATAATCTCAGGTGTTACTTTAATACCTTCTTTTTCTACTTCTAAAGCAGCATTTATAACAGCTTTTGTTTGCATAACAGCAATCTCAGGATAAGTAACAGCAAGACGGCATCCACGATGACCCATCATTGGATTAAATTCTTTTAGTGAATCTACCTTATTCTTTAAAGAAACAAAGTCCATATCAAGGTCTTTAGCAAGTGCTTTAATCTCATCATCAGTATGAGGTAAGAACTCATGTAGTGGTGGGTCTAAGAATCTAATAGTAACTTCATAACCATCCATTACTTTAAATAACTCTTTAAAGTCATCTTTTTGATAAGGTAAAATCGCATCTAGTGCTTCTTCACGTTTTTCTAAAGTAGGAGCGACTATCATCTTTCTAAAGTTAAATATACGTTCACTGTCAAAGAACATATGCTCTGTACGACAAAGTCCAATACCTTTAGCTCCAAAATCTCTTGCAACTTTAGCATCTCTAGGATTATCAGCATTAGTTCTAACTTCTAGGTCTGCTATCTCATCAGCCCAGTTCATGAATATCTCAAAGTTTCCACTAATAGATGCAGGAACTGTTTTTATCTCTTCTCCATAAACATTACCAGTTGAACCATCTAAACTAATATAGTCTCCTTCTTTAAATACTTTACCGTCTTTAGTAGTAAGTGTCTTCTTATTAACATCAACTACTACATCAGAACATCCTGATACACAACAAGTACCCATACCACGAGCGACAACAGCAGCATGAGATGTCATTCCCCCTCTTACCGTTAATATACCTCGAGCGATATTCATTCCTTCAATATCTTCTGGAGAAGTTTCTTCTCTTGCTAATATTATATCTTCTACACCATTTTCATGAGCTTTCATAACATCATCGGCACTAAAATATAAGTGTCCAGTCGCTGCTCCAGGAGATGCTGCTAAACCTTTACCAATAACTTTTGCCTTACTTAAAGCCTCTTTATCAAAAGCAGGATGAAGTAATTGTTCTAATTGTTTAGGTTCTACTCTCATTAATGCTTCTTCTTTAGTAATCTTACCTTCAGAAACTAGTTCAACAGCAATTCTTAAAGCCGCTTCTGCTGTTCTTTTGCCACTTCTAGTTTGAAGCATAAATAATTTACCATTTTCAATCGTAAACTCCATATCTTGCATATCTTTATAATGGTCTTCTAGAGTCTTACATATCTTAACAAATTCATCATAGCATTCTGGCATAACTTCTTTTAAAGTATCAATAGACTGTGGAGTTCTAATACCTGCAACTACATCCTCTCCTTGTGCATTAATTAAATATTCTCCATATAACTTAGCTTCTCCAGTAGCAGGATTTCTAGTGAAGGCAACACCTGTTCCACTAGTATTACCCATATTACCATAAACCATCTCTTGAACATTAACGGCAGTACCCCAATCACCAGGAATATCATTAAGACGTCTATAAGTAATCGCTCTATCATTATTCCAACTTCTAAATACGGCTTTAACCGCTTCAATTAATTGTACTTTAGCATCTTGTGGGAACTCTTCACCTGCATGCTTTCTATATTCTTCTTTATATCTATCTACAACTTCAACTAAATCATCAGCCGTTAAATCAGTGTCAAGTTCTACATTCTTTTCTTTCTTAATATCTTCAAATAAATATTCAAAAGAACTCTTTGGAAAGCCCATAACTACATCTGAAAACATTTGAATAAAACGACGATAACAGTCATAAGCAAATCTTTTATTATCAGTAAGTCTTGCAAGTGTTTCTACTACTTCATCATTCATACCAAGATTAAGGATGGTATCCATCATTCCTGGCATAGAGCTTCTTGCCCCACTTCTAACTGATACTAATAATGGATTTTTATCATCTCCCATAGTCTTACCAGTTAACTTTTCAAGATTAGCTAATTCTTTAAAGATTTCTTCTTTAATATCCTCACTAATCTCTTCATTATCATCATAGTATTTTAAGCAAGCTTCAGTTGTTACAGTAAACCCACGAGGTACAGGTAATCCTATTCTTGTCATCTCGGCAAGATTAGCTCCTTTTCCTCCTAACAACTCTCTCATATCCTTATTGCCTTCACTAAAGGCATAAACATATTTCATTTAATCACTATCCTTTCGCTATAAAACAAGTATAACAAAGATAATTTATTTTTTAAAGAAAAAATTGCTACTAAAAATACGACATGATATACTAATACCAAGGAAGTGAAACTATGAATAAAAAAAGAATTTTATTAAAGGTATCAGGAGAAGCTTTAAGTGGTTCTAAAGATAATGGTATTGACTTTGAAAGAGTTATAGAAATTGCTAAAGAAGTTAAAGATTGTCTTGATATGGGATTTTCTATTGCAATAGTTGTAGGAGGAGGAAACTTCTGGAGAGGTAAAGCAAATGACTTTATGGAACGACAAACATCTGATTATATAGGCATGCTTGCAACTACTATGAATGCTCTAGCTTTACAAGATGCTTTTAGACAAATAGGTGTTCCAGTAAGAGTTGAAACTGCTATCGAGATGAGAAAAGTCGCTGAATTCTATTTACGTGAAAAATGTGAGAAACATCTTGAAAAAGGACGTGTAGTTATCTTTGGTTGTGGAACAGGTAACCCATTCTTTTCAACTGATACGGCAGCAGCTTTAAGAGCAGCAGAGATTAATGCCGATATCTTAGTGAAAGCAACTAATGTAGATGGTATCTATGATAAAGATCCTAAAAAGTATAAAGATGCTAAATTAATTAAAGAAACAACATATAATGAAGTATTAAATAAAAAGTTAAAAGTAATGGACTTAACGGCAATTACTCTATGTATGGAAGAAACAATTCCTATCATCGTTTTCAATATAAATAAACCTGGTATGTTAAAACAAGCTCTTATTACTGATGATATAGGTTCTATTGTAAAGTAGTATCATTGAAGATTTATTTAAAAGCAGTAAAAAAATAAACCTTTAAATATCATAACCCATAGGACCAAATTAAAAGACATCTGTAATAAACATTATTATTTTAAAGATAAAGAAATGATTTTAGAAGATAGACCCTAATATATCAATTATTAGGGTCTTCTTTGCTTTTTAATTTATCTATTTTCTTTTTACTTAGTGGGTAAAAGGTTGAGACAAAATATTCTTTTTTATCTAGCCTAACTACTACACATACATATTGGTCTACTTTCCCATAATATTTAAGGCTATTCCTCTTTTTATCATATTCTACATAATAAGGACTAGAAATAATTTTATCTATATTCATTAAAGTATTATGATAACTATCCAATGTAATAAAATCATTAGCATGTTTATTAGTATGAATATCAAGTTTATTTGATTGAACTATTTCTTTTGAAGATGATTTTTCTATATTAAAATGTTTTCTTATATTTTCATCTAAATAACCAATTATTTTTGAAGTAAAATTCTTATTTCTAGTCATTAACAAACCCTCCTGTAAATTAATAGAGCCCACATTCAAAGAATGTAGGCTCAAGAGTAACACGGTAGGTCTCCCAGTCCCTACTTGTATTCTTTCAGGATATAACCTTACTCAGACTCACTAGTAAATAGTAAGCGTCAGTGCAAGAAGATAATCTACACCCTCAATGTTACTCAAATATAATATACAATGCTCATATCAATAATAATGTCAAAATATGCATTGTAATTATCTCTTTTGAGGACTAACCTCGAGATGTATGACTTATTATAAATCATACTTTACAAGAAGTCAATATGAAATCAACTTTCTTATACTAAATATTTTAACACACAAGAGTTAACACTATAATACTTTTTTTTTACACTTTACAATAAACTTGTAAAATCTATCATTTCAATAATAGCCCCCAATAATAATTTTTCATTTCTTCTGCATTAACAGAAGATATCGTCCCCTCTATGACTTTTTCTTTTAAAACTAGACATAAATCATAGATAGACTCTTTTAAATCCAAATATTTCATCTTAATATTAGGATTATTTTTATAATCAAAAAAAGCATCTTCTACTCTTTTTATCGCCTCACTTATATCTTCATCAAAATCTTTATGATTATATTTAAACTTAATATTATTAGACATATTCATCACTCTTTTCACTAACACTTATGGTTATTATATCAAAAGATACTAAATTGTAAATAATTAGTTTGACTATTTTACTTAAAAAGTATTTTATACGCTTTATAAACTCTATTTTCATATTATCTTATTCTTTGATACTGCCAAAATTTAGAATTGTATTTTCTCTATTTTCCTATTATAATATAACATATTTAGAAGTAAGGACGTGGTAATATGTTTTTAATATGTATGTTAATGCCTGCTAGCATTTCTATACTAATAGAAAAAAGAATAATAAAAAAAGAACTTAGTAATAGTGATTTAATATTAAAGTATTTACTTTATACATTTCTAATCACAACAATCATGAATACTTTTATTTATATTTTTAGTAGTGAGAAATTATTGCATTATTCAGAATATACTTTTAGTTATGATTTTTGTTTAAAATATATGTGGCTTAGTCTAATAATCGCTCTCATACTACCATATATATTAAAAGTAATAAGTGCTAATATAGATATAAATTTAGAAATAAGGAAAAAAGTAAAAAATGAGAAAAAGAAAAAAGGCAAAAAAAGAAGTAGTAAAAAAAGCAGTAAAAGTAAGTAAATTCATTTTATACTATTTTCTAATATTTCTAGCACTTGTTATTATCTTTGGTACAAATTGGGCTTTAGACAAAGCTCAAATTAATAATTTTGAACAAATATTACTTACTTTAACTAATTCTATAAGTACTGCTAGTAATGATATGATTATAAGTTTTATTAAAGATAGTATTTTAATTTCTTTAATATTAACTACTATTATCTTTTTTATAACAAAACTATTCAAAAATCTAGAGGTATTTATAAAAATTAAGTTAAAGAGAAAAATAGTAAAAGTAAATTTCTATAAAGTTACTAGTTTTTTCTTTATAGTAAGTTTAATTATCTACTCTACCTATCATGTTACCAGTAGTTTATACATATATGACTATATTAAATATAATAATATAGAATCTAATTTCTTTGAAACTTTATACGTTAATCCTAAAAATGTAGATTTAGAATTCCCTGAAGAAAAAAGAAATTTGATATATATATTTTTAGAGTCTATGGAATCTACTTATGCTGATAAAGAAAACGGTGGAGCTTATGATATTAATTACATGCCTGAATTAACAAATCTTGCCAAAAAGAATATTAACTTCTCTTCTAATAATTTAGTTGGTGGTGCTCATATGGGATATAATGCTTCATGGACAATGGCTGCTATGGTAGCACATACTGCAGGTATTCCTTTAAAAACTATTTTTAATCAAGATGATGTAAGTACTTATGAAGCAGGTACTACTCTTCCAGGGGCATATTCTATAGGAGACATACTAAAAGATGCAGGATATAGGCAGTATATTATGGTAGGCTCTGATTTAACCTTTGGTGGAAGAAGAAATTATTTTAAAAATCATGGTAATTATACTATGTATGATTATTATACTGCAATAGATGATGGAATAATTGATGAGGATTACTATGTATTTTGGGGTTATGAAGATGCCAAGTTATTTGACTATGCTAAAGAAGAGTTAACAAAAATATCTAAAAGTGATGAACCATTTAATTTCACAATGCTAACTGTTGATACTCATTTTGAAGATGGATATTTAGATGATTCTTGCAAAGATATATATGATAATCATTATTTAACATCTATTGATTGTTCTAGTGAAAAATTAGATGATTTTGTTAATTGGATTAAAGATCAAGACTTTTATGAAAATACTACTGTTATACTAGTAGGAGACCACCTTAGTATGAATACCTATTCTTTTGATGAAATAGATCCTACTTATCAAAGAGGTGTTTATAATGTTTTTATAAATTCAGCAGTTGATACTGATTGTAATAAGAATAGAAACTTTACAACCTTTGATTATTACCCTACTACCCTAGCTGCTTTAGGAGTTAAAATTGATGGTGAAAGACTAGGGTTAGGAACTAATTTATTTAGTTGTAAAGAAACATTATCAGAAGAATATGGTAATGATTATATTGATGAAAGACTTATGGAAAAATCTCTTTATTATGATGCCTGTATTGGAAAAAAATGTGATATTAAAAAGGATAAGTAATGTTAATAATTACCTATCCTTTATTTTATTTAGCAAGTAATTCACTAATTAAATTACTTATCTCAGTTGGATTATCTAAAGTCATTCCTTCAATAAGTCTAGCTTCAGCATAAAGTATTTTACTATATTTCTCTAATGTCTCATAATCTTTCTTTTCATATAAAGATTTTAATTTAGTAGCAATAGGATGATCTTCATTAATCTCCATTACAGTACTAGCTTTTACACCAGTATCAGTTGGCATAGCATCCATTACTTTTTGCATTTCTACTGATACAGCACCTTTACTAGTTAAGCATACAGGATGATTTTTAAGTCTATGAGTAAATGCTACTTCATTAACACCATTATTTAGAGCATCATGCATTTTAGTAAACATGTCTTTATACTCTTCATTAGTTTTCTTTAACTCTTCCTTCTCTTCATCACTTTCAAAGTCTGCTTCTTCACTTGCTACATTGACAAAGTTCTTCTCTTTATAATTCATCATTACTTTAAAGACAAATTCATCTAAGTAATCAGTTAAATATAAGATATCTATCCCCTTCTCTTTAGCAGCTTCAACCTGTGGTAATAAATCAATTTTATCAATAGTCTCACCACAAGCATAGTAAATTGTCTTATCATCATCACTCATGTGAGAAACATATTCATCAAGAGTAACCATTTTCTTTTCTTTAGATGAATAGAAAAGTAATAAATCTTGTAATATTTCCTTAGCCATTCCATAAGACTCATAAATACCTACTTTAAGTTGCATTCCAAAGTCTTTAAAGAACTTCTCATAGTTTTCTCTATCATTTTTAAGCATTTTTTCTAGTTCTTTTTTTATCTTAGATTCAAGACTCTTAGCGATAGATTTAATTTGATAGTTCTCTTGTAAAGTCTCTCTTGAAATATTTAAAGATATATCTTCACTATCAACAATACCTTTAACAAAACTAAAGTAATCAGGTAAAAGGTCAGCACATTTATCCATGATTAGAACACCTTTAGAATAAAGTTCAAGCCCTTTCTCATAGTCTTTAGAATAATAATTATATGGAGCATGACTTGGTATAAATAGTAAAGCTGTATAAGAACATCTACCTTCTACTTCACTACGAATTACTTTTAAAGGAGCTTCATAGTCATAGAATTTATCTGTATAGAAAGAGTTATAATCTTCATCTTCTACACTACTCTTTTGTTTCTTCCAAATAGGAACCATACTGTTTAGAGTTTTATCTTCAATCTTTTTCTCTTCCTTATCATCTTTCTTAGTAGTTGTTTCTACTTCCATCTTAATAGGATATGCTATATAGTCAGAATACTTCTTAACTAATCTTTCAAGAGCATAATCTTCTAGATATTCATCATAGTTATTATCTTCATTATTCTCTTTTAGATGAAGGATAACTTTAGTACCACATTTATCATAGTCACACTCTTCGATAGAATATCCATCAGCACCTCTTGATACCCAACGATATGCTTTATCACTATCATAGGCTTTACTAATTACTTCTACTTCATCACTTACCATAAAGCTAGAGTAAAAACCTACACCAAACTGTCCAATAATTGCCATATTTTTATCATCAGACATCTTCTCTTTAAATAACTCAGAACCACTCTTAGCGATAGTACCTAAGTTATTTTCAAGTTCTTCCTCATTCATACCAATACCATTATCAACGATAGTTAAGGTACGATTATCTTTATCAGGAATAAGTCTAATCTCTAAGTCTTTTTTCTTAACTTTAATACTTTTATTAGTAAGTGATTCATAATAAAGTTTATCAATAGCATCACTTGCATTAGAGATTAACTCTCTTAAAAATATCTCCTTATTAGTATAAATAGAATTAATCATTAAATCTAATAGCTTTTTAGATTCAGCTTTAAATTGTTTCTTCTTCAAAATAATCACTCTTCTTTCTTATTTACATAATGTAGAATAACACTAGAGTTAGCAATTGTCAATAGCGAGTGCTAAAAAACTATTACTTTTTTGATAATAGTTCTATATAATTAATAACTTCATTTATTGTTTTATTAAAGTCATCATAATTAGTATTAAACCACCTAAGTTTAAACTGATGATTAAAGAAAGTATATTGTCTTTTAGCATAATGTCTTGAGTTTTTCTTGATATCATCCTTTACTTCATCTAAAGTTTTTTCATGATTAAAGTATGGAATAAACTCTTTATAACCTATCGCCGTATTTAAAGCTTTAGAAGTATTAAACTCATCTTTTAAAGATTCTACTTCTTCTAATAGACCATTATTAAACATGATATCTACTCTTTTATTAATCTTATCATATAGAGTATTTCTATCAGTAGTTAATCCTATAAAAATAGTATCTTTATATAAAAGGTTATTCCCATTATTAGTAATAGTCTCATTGTTTTCTAGTTTATTTAAGAGCCTTACTAATCTTTTTCTATTGTTTACATGAGGTAGTTCTTCTACATTATAAGATTTTATTTTATTAAGTATCTCTTCATTAGTTAAATCATTATATTCTTTATAAGTTGTACCCTCTGTAAAATTATAATCAAAAAGTACTGCTTTTAAATATAGACCTGTCCCTCCTATTAAGATAATATTTTTATTTTCTTTTAGAAGTTTATCTATTAAACATCTTGCATCTTTTTGATAATCATAAACAGAATAGTTTTTATCAAGTGATACATTACTAAGTAAATGATGAGGTACTCCTTCCATTTCTTCTTTAGTTACTTTAGCAGTACCTATATCCAACTTTTCATACACTTGCATAGCATCAAAATTAATAACTTCAGCATTGTATTTTTTAGCTAAAGCTATACTTAAAGCAGTTTTACCAACAGCAGTTGGTCCTAATATGGCAATTATCATAAATCTCTCCTATAAATTAAAATTTTTATTTATCCACTCAAAAATTAAATTTGCAATTTCTTTTTCTTTATTTTTATAAGTATGACCTGTATTCTCAATTATTTTGTATTCAAAATTCTTACAATTTAATGCTTTATCTTTTAGTAAATCTAAATGCTGATAATAATCTTCTTCATTAGAGCCAGAGAAAGTGAGAATTGGGACATCTATTGTTTCAAATTGTTTCCAATGTTCTTTATTAGAAATAACTGGTAAATTATCAAGATTAGAATTTTCATTATACCAATTATAATAAGTAAGAGAACTCATATACATATAATCTTCTATCATTTTATGAAGTAATTTTGTTGGTTCGTTATTATCTATATTTTTCTTTGCTTCCGCTAATAATTCTTTATAATCAGGCTCCAATAACAAATGGGAACCAATCATATCTGGGGCACTTGCAAGGATTATTCCTAAAATATTAGGATGTTTTTTATAATAATAGTAGATAACTTTATTACATCCATAACTATGTCCTAACAAAATGATTCTTTTATATCCTTTATCTTTTGCAGTTTGTATCGCTAAATCTATATCATAAATACAGTCTTCAAATATTTCATACATACATCCGCATCTTTTAAATGAACCATCTTTCATGACTATATCATTTTCTATAGAATGACCTCTGTTATGCTCATAAATAAAACCAATATTTTTTTCTGATAATATTTTGCCCCATACGGTAGCAAAGTAGTTGTCTACAATTGTTCCACACATGCCATGTATACAAATAACACATATAGCTTTTTCTTTACTTTCAAAATGTACCATAGGTAACATTAATCCATCTACTGTATAAGTATTATTAATAAATTCAATATTCATATCAACTTCTCCTACAATAAGCTTTATTTTATTTATTAGTTTATATCAATAATTTTATTACAGATTTACTTGCAAATGCAAACTTTTTCGTAATAGAACTATATATCTATATTATCTTTATTAAGGCAAAATACTGCATACAAAGGAACAGACTTTATATTATTTTTAAAACCAAAGTTTTTAGAAGATATTCTAATGGCATACTTAGGATTATATAATTTAATATAATTATTTAAGCTTCTAGATTTAACGTGATTACTAGATTTTACTTCTAAAGGGATAATACTTCCTTTTTCTCCTTGTAAGATAAAATCAACTTTACTTTCATAATCGCCTTTCCAATAATTTAAATTAAGATTATTAATTATTAAAGAAGTAGCAACATAATTTTCAGTTAACATTCCTATCATAACTTCATTAACCGCTTCTCTATTTTTTATTAAATAAATTGGATATTCACTTAAGTTTGTTAAAAGTCCTACATCATTCATATATAATTTAAAAGAATCTAACTCTTCATACATTTTAAGAGGAACACCTATTTTTGTCTTAACACATTTATTTACAATACCTGCATTAACTAACCAATTAATAGCATCTCCAAAAATAGAACTAGAACCACCACTTTTAATTAGTTTATATTGAAACTTTTTGTTATCTTTAGCAAGTTGTACTGGAATAGAGTCAAACGTTGCTAAAATTTTATTCGCTTCATTTCCATCTTCACAATATTTTGTAATATCATTTTTATAAGACTCTATTATACTTTTTTGATAATCAATAGCATTAATAAAAGAATTACTATTAATATACTCTTTAACCACTTCTGGCATACCACCAACTACTAAGTAATCATAATATAAATCAAGGGCTTTCTTATGTTGCACTTCTGGCATTTCTTTATTACTATCAAAATGCTCTTTTATAGAATCTAGTAATAAAGAGTTACCTGTATTAATTAAAAACTCATCAAAAGACATAGGATATATTGTTAGAAAATCTACTTTACCCACTGGAAAAGAAAAGTCTTTTTTATTTATATGAACACCAAGTAGGGAACCTGCTCCTATTACATAATATTCACTTGCTTCCTCACAGAAATATTTTAAGGAAGTTAAGGCTCTTGTATTCTTTTGTATTTCATCAAAGAATATCAAAGTATTATCTTTATCTATTTTTTTATTAAAGACAATCTCTAAATTTTTAATAATATAATCTGGTTCAATATTTTCATCAATAATATTACTAACAATATTATTAGTCTCAAAATTAACATAGATAATATCTTTAAAATATCTATTACCAAACTCTTTTACTAAATATGTCTTACCTACTTGTCTTGCTCCATATAGAAGTAAAGGTTTTCTATTCTTTTTATTTTTCCAATTAATAAGACTTTGCATAGCATTTCTTTCCATATTATCACCTTCTTTAGCAAGATTATATAACATAACTCCAAAAAAATCAATTATTTTAGTATTTTTTTGGAGTTATAGTTAATTCATCGCTCTTTTAAAGAGTCTTTCTAAGTCATAATTACTATATGTAATAATAGTTGGTCTACCATGAGGACAAGTAAAAGGATTGTCAGTTCGTCTTAAGTTATCTAAAAGGATTTTAGCAGTATCTAAGTCTAAATAATCATTGGCTTTTATACTCATTTTACAAGCCATAGTAGATGCTGTCTTATAGATGAATTTTTCTTTATCAAATTCACCTTTTTCTAGGGTGATAGCAATTATCTTTTCAATGGCTTCTCTCTCATATCCTTCAAAGAACCAAGTAGGATGACTTCTAACAATGAAAGTATTATCACCAAACTCTTCTAAAGAAATACCAATACTCTTTAGAATATCCATATGTTCTTTAATTCTAATAAACTCATCTTTAGGATATTCTAATCTAATAGGTACTAATAAATCTATAATTTTATAATCGTCTTTTAATAATGCATTTAAGACTTTTTCATAATTAATACGTTCTGCCGCTGCATGTTGGTCTATTATATACATACCACTTAAGTTTTCTGCAATTATATAAGTCTTATGAACAATACCTACAGGTATCATTTCTTTGATACGATAGTCATCTTTTTTCTCTTTTGCATCTTCAACTACTTCTTCAGTCTTAGTACCCGTTATCTTATTATCATTATCAAAGTCAAAAGATAATTCTTCTAGATTAGGAGATGTTTCTTTAACAAGTTCTTCTTCATCATCTAGTTCATAGTTTATAGTATTAACTGGAAGAGAGTCTTCTACTTCATAAATAGTATTTAAATCCCTAATATTAGCATGAGGTACTAGTAATATCTCTTTTAGTTTAGAACTAATTACTTTCGTAATTAACTCTTTTAGACTATCTAATTTAGAGAACTTTATATCCATCTTTTGCGGATGTATATTAATATCTATCAGGATGGGGTCGACATCTATATTTAAAACTATCATAGGAAACTTATCTTTAGGTATATAAGTATGATAACAATCTATTAGACATCTATTTAAATCTAAATTCTTAATAACTCTACCATTTACTAAAGTAGTAATAACATTACGAGAAGTTTTAGCAATTTCTGGATAACCAATATAACCTGATATTACATAATCATCGTTTTCACCACTTATCTCTATCATTTTTTTAGCAACATCTATGCCATAGACAGCATAAATTACTTTTAATAAATTACCATCACCACTTGTATTTAATAACTCTTTTTCATTATTAGTTAAAACAAATCTAATAGATGGATATGATAGAGCCATTTTATTAACATATTCGATTATTAAAGCAAGTTCTGTATAAAGATTCTTTAAATACTTTAATCTTACTGGAGTATTATAGAATAAATCTCTTACTTCAATAGTTGTACCCACACTTAAATCACTATTTTCTACACTCTCTATTACCCCGCCATTTAAAGAGATACTTGTTCCTACTCCATCTTTACTAGTCTGTAAATAAACATGAGAAACTGAAGCGATAGATGGTAGGGCTTCTCCTCTAAAACCTAATGTTTCAATATTAAATAAATCATCTAAGTTTTTTAATTTACTAGTAGCATGACGTGAGAATGCAAGCATCGCATCTTCTTTATTCATGCCAATACCATTATCACTTACTACTATTTTTTTAGTACCAGAATCTATTAAGTTAATCTTAATTTCCGTAGACTCAGCATCTATAGAGTTTTCTACTAATTCTTTAACAACATTTAAACATCTTTCTACTACTTCTCCTGCTGCTATCTTATTAGCAAGTATTTCATCCATTACTTTAATAGTTGCCATCATTCTACCTCACAACTTGCATCTTTCGTTAATCTTTCTATCCCTGCTATTGAATTAGAGCATGCTGGGCTTTCATATCCTGAACATTTTAAACAAGCAGAATATTCTATATCCATATTAAAGCCTGTATTATTATTTCTTTTTACAATAGCATAACTTTCTAAATTACAAGTTCTATTAGAAATATTAGGATCTTCAAGATTATTTACATATCCTTCACAGATTAACTTAGATACATCAACTACTAAAGATTCACCTTCTAAAGGAATATATCCTGTATGATCTATTAAATAGTTAGTAACTCCATCAGTAATATTTTTTTCATAATCCTCATAAACTGCAGATTTTGTTCTATCTAAATACTGTGACACTCCCATATAAGCAAGAGTTACTAAAATACCAAGTATAATTATGACGGCAAGTAATTCTAGCATTGTAAATCCCTTTTTATTTATCATTATTTTCATCCTCCTCATGCAAGACATTATAGAGATTTAATGCTATAGTATCTCCTACTATTTTACTTAAATCCTCTATACTTGCTTCCCTCATTTTTTTCATAGAACCAAATTTCTTTAATAGTTCTTTACGTCTAACTTCTCCTATTCCTGGCACTAAATCTAGATAACTTGATAGTAGTCCTTTACTTTTAATATTACGATGATAAGTTATAGCAAAGCGATGAACTTCTTCTTGAATTTTTGATAGATAAAGGAATAGGTTACTATCACTTTTAATATCTAAGACTTTATAATTACTATCTATAACAGTATTAGTTCTATGATGAGAATCTTTCTTAAGACCTATTATTGGTATTGATAAATTTAAACTAGAAAGTATCTCTTTACAGACATTTACTTGAGTTACTCCTCCATCCATAACGATTAAATCTGGTAAGACTTCATTATCCATAATCGCTTTATAATATCTTCGATATAATACTTCTCTCATCGCTCCTAAATCATCTTTAACATCAGTACTTATTTTATATTTACGATAATCATTCTTTAAAGGTTCAAAGTCACGAAAAACAACCATCGCCCCTACATAGTATGTTCCAAATAAATGAGAGTTATCAAAGCTTTCCATACGAGATACACTATCTACATTAAGAAGAGTTTTTAACTCATTTAAAGCTTCCATCTTTTTATTATCATCTTTCTTAAGTGTTTCTAACTCTTCGTTTAAGACTACTTTAGAGTTTTCTTCGGCAAGGTCAACTAGTTTCTTTAACTCTCCTCTTTTAGGAACATGGACTTTAACTTTTAAATATTCACTAAGTAATTCAGCATTTAAAGTATCTGGTATTAATATCTCATGGGCAAGAATATTTTTATCATAGAATTTAATGATATACTCTTCCATATCATCAACGACATTATCTAGTGTCTGTAATGTTTCATGATGTCTACCAAAAAGTATTCCTTCTCTTATAAAGAAAACTGTTATGGATAAATAGTTATCTACTACTGTATAATTAAAGATATCAAAGTTATAATTTTTCTTTAAATCTATCTTTTGCTTAGTAAGTGTTATATCTATATCGGTTAACATTTCTCTTAACTCTAAAGCTTTCTCATAATTTAAAGCATTACTTGCTTTTTCCATTTCTTTTGTAATTTTCTCTTTAATAAAACTACTATTACCTTTAAGAAAGCTTGTTATCTCATCAGTCATAGATTTAATAGTTTCAGAGTCTATTTCTTTAATACAGTAACCTAGACACTCATTTATATGATAATATAAACACTCTTTCTTAGGAAGTTTTTCACACTTCCTTAAGGGATATAAACGATTAATCATATTAACTGTTTTACGAGCTGAGCCTACATTAGGATATGGTCCAAATAATTTATGGTCTTTTTTCTTTCTTTTAACGTTTCTAACTACTCTAAGTCTAGGATATTTTTCATTAGTTAATTCAATATAAGGATAACTCTTATCATCTTTAAGTAAGATATTATATTTAGGGTCATATTTTTTAATTAGGTTTATTTCAAGTATTAAACTCTCTAACTCACTATCAGTTACAATGTATTCAAAGTCATCTATATCTTGTACAAGCATTGCAGTCTTACCAGTTACATTACCTCTAAAATAACTACTAACCCTTTTCTTCAAATTCTTAGCTTTACCAACATAGATAATATAACCATTCTTATCTTTCATTTGATAACTTCCAGGTAGTTCTGGAACTAATTTTAATTTTTCCTTAAAGTCTTTCATGACACATCACCTAACTAAAAAAATAAGTTATTTTACATAACTTATTTTAGACTACATTCATTATTTTTACAAGTCTTAATGAAATACTATTAACTGCTAAGGCAAATGAGGAGTCATTTGCCTCATTCTTTCTATGATAAAATATAAGGATCAGAGGCAGTGCCATCTCCAGACGTAAACCCGTTGTCAGTGGTCACATTGATAACTGGACGGACGGCGTCGTAGTCAATCACATTGTCGCCATACAGATACTCACCCTCACCCCATACAATAGCATTACCACTATTGAAACCGGACGGCGTCATACTCCAATAATACATTTCAGAATCCCCAGGATTTAAATAACTATCTGTTGTTACTCCAGGATTTTCTCCTCCTAAAACTAATTCATCTGCTGTTATTAGTCCTGCTTTTAATCTATAACTTCCCCCATAACTTTCACTTGTAACAGGACACTTCAAAGTTGGACTATTTTCTTTTGTATATCCTGTTGCTGATTGCACCAATCTATCATAACTTGCAAAAACATTCATTCCATCCATACCACTAAATCCATACTCACTTGCTGGTTTATATCCACTACTATCACTACAGAACCTTCCACCTAATACCTTACTATCATAACTACTACTTCCTAAGGTATTTTTATACCATGTATCTACTTCTTTCTTTATAAAAGAATCCGTTCCATTATCATAGGTATATCCTGTATATTTTGGATCATTAGACTCTAAATTATATGGTACTTGTCCTACTGCATATGAATGAGCTAAATCACTATTATCTGGATTTGCACTTGTTCCATTATAAATTAGTCTTAAACTTCCATCTCCATTTACTCTTACTATCTTCCAGTACATCTTATCTCCTGCACTTGCAAGTTTTACTCTATTACTTTCACTACAACTTGAATTGTATTCTTGACAACTCTCTAATGTTTGAAAATCAAGATAATTATATTCATACACATAATAATCACTTGCATATTCACCAAATTGAACATTATTATTATCTACTGCTCCTCTATAATAATAACTTATTCCATCTTCATCTTCCATACTATATAATCCTGTAGTCTTTTGACTTTCATCTGTTGAATATTGAGGGTCTCCCTCCTCAGATACTCCTGATATATACATACCATTACTTGCATAATTAAACATATTTGTTGTCTCTTCTTGTAACTCATTATCTTCTAGTATTTGTTGTAATGCAACTGACTTTTGTTCTCTATCATAACTTGTAACAACTATCTTACTCTTATATTCTTTTCCTTGAGCACTATTATCGGCCGTCTCATCTAACCACATCCATAAAGTATATGTTACTTTATCACCCGGCTCTAATACTTCTTCACTCTTTATGTTAAATGTACCTGTTCCATACATATTTACATTTGATATTCCACTATCATACCCTTTATTATTAGTTAATTTCATTCTTATATAAATATTATCTAAAGTATTAGTATCCTCTTCTTCTAAAGATACATGATAATAAGCATTTATATTACCAGTATTAGTTATAGTAAAAGTATATGGTGTTAACTTTTGACCTTGTGCATCAGAGATAGGAGCTGCATTATCTAAATTTATATAATTACCATCAGTAAAATCTACTTTTAATATACCTGCTGTTAAAGTAATAGTCTTATCTCCTTCTAAAGTCATAGTAAGTAAAGCATAACTAGCTCCTAATAATGCTACTACACTTACTACTATTGTTACTATTACTAATACAATATATTTTTTTCTTGTTTTATTCATAACTTACTCCCCATCCTTAGTTTCATAATTATCACAGACTAAATGAGCTTTATATAAATATTCATCTTCTTTAGTCTTTTCTACTTCTACATAACTTTTCATAATATCACAACTATTACCATCAATGTCTTTCACATCATCTAAGTATTTTTCAAGTACTAAGGCACTTAATAAAACCCTAGTATCATCATTAATCTTCTTAGGTAAATAATTGCTATAAAAAGAAAAATATTTTTCACTAGCTTTAATCATTAATTTTTCTTTTTCATTATAATATTCTAAATCATTAGCATTGTTTAATTTTATAATACCATTTATAATTAATAACACTAATATCAATGCAATAATAATAACAACTATTTTTTTAATCATTTTCTCCTTCTTGGTTTTCTTTTAGAAGGTACTATTAATTCTTTGGTATCATAATTTATTAAAATAATAGATATCATTGCCTCTATCATTATAGTAACAAAATATGTTCTCCAAAAAGCATCCACCATAGTCATTCTACTAATAAATAACATGCTAATTAAATTATCTACTAACATAGCGAATATATAGGTTGCAAGTATTGCTAACTTATTACCATCTGTATTCATATACAAATAATAATAAATAGTTAAGTTAATCATTTGACTTGCAAGATAACCAAATATTTCACCAGTTACAGGAACATAATCAACATTATGTTCACCTAAAAGACTTGATGCTATCATAAATAACAACATTAAACAAGCAGAATAACTAATACCATTCATTGTCTCCTTATATCCATATTTTTTAGTTATAATATTTGCAATAAAATATCTAAATGGGTATGCAAATATGGCCACAGTTAATGTTGCTTTTCCTATATTAAACTCAAACTTACCTAGAACCCAACCTAAAATAGCAACTGCTGTAAGTAAAAGAATATATATCCAACTAGGTACTTCTTCTTTTTTTATTACTGCTTTTCTAGCACTCCCTTTTGTCATTTAAACTCCTCCTATTCTTATAAAATTACTATATCACAAAAAAAAGAAAAGCGGAAGACTTTTCTTTCCTGTATTTTTTCTT
>CAMMMH010000031.1 GCA_946497955.1 uncultured Mycoplasmatota bacterium
TTAATTTTGAAAATTCGTTAAGTTTTAATATTAAATAATTTAAAGATTAACATCTTAAACTTCCATCTCCATTTACTCGCACTATCTTCCAGTACATCTTATCACCTTGGGATGCTAGCTTTACTTGTGTACAAGTACTGTTACCTTCTCCCTGACAACTTGCTTCACTCTGATAATAACGAGAATCACCAACTTTACCTTGATACACATAATAATCTTCTGTATATTCTCCAAACTGAACGTTATTATTATCTACTGCTCCTCTAAAGTAGTAACTTACTCCATCTTCATCTTCCATACTATATAATCCTGTAGTCTTTTGACTTTCATCAGTTTCATATTGAGGTTGTCCATCATCAGATACTCCTGATAAGTACATACCATTACTTGCATAATTAAACATATTTGTTGTCTCTTCTTGTAACTCATTATCTTCTAGTATCTCCCTAGTTGTTAGAGGAACATACTTATCTCCTGCTTTTCCATATACATTTATCTTTACTGTGAAAGTTAAGCCTCCTCCATCTCCTTGAGGGTTATATGATTCATCTACATACATTCTTAATCTATAGTTATTAGATTCACTACTATTCATACTACTTGTATATAAACTCATCTCATTTACTGGTCTTCCTGTATAATCATTAGCACTACTCTCCTCATTATATGTTTCCGGTACCATTAAAGCTTCTTCTCCATCATCTGTTAATCTAGTTAGATATAACTTTATATATTCTCCTCCTATAGTATTACCATCTTCTTTTTTAGCACTTATTTCATAGTTGATATTTACATCTCCTGTTATTTCACTACTTATACTAAAATCAAAGTACTCTCCAGGATTTAATCTTACCATACCTGTTTTATCTGTTGTTGGTAAGGCTCCTGTTAAAGAAATAGTATTATTTGTTTCTTCATAAGTCATTGTTATCGCTCCTGTTGTTATACTATTTATACTACCTTCTCTATTATAACTAAAAGCAGCATAACTTACTCCTACTATTGCAATTACCATTACTATTAACACTACTATTATTACTATATTTTCACGTTTTTTCATTCTTTTTCAACTCCTCTTATTTTTAATAGTCTTTCCCAAATTACTATCTTCTATACTCTTTTAAATTATCATATAATGTCAAAAATATCAATATTTTTGACATTATAAAAAGAATAGAATACTCCTCTACTCTATTCTTTTTACACTATGAAAGAAAGTAATATTATTACTTATATTTACTAAACTGCCCCCCCCCAAGTAACATATTGTGAACCCAAAGTTTTAGAAAAATGACGAATTAATTTACCCCAGAATTGACGATTTATTTTACCCTGATAAACTAAATTAGCCACATTGATTACCTTCTTTCTTATCTTTCAAAATTATCTACTAATACTACAAAACCTATCTCACCTTTAGCTTCTCTAGCAGCTTGCCAACATGAACCTATATTAAAACCTCCATCTGGTAGCCATGCCATAACAAGATTTACTATAGTTGGTAAAAAGAAAACAATAATTGCTGCTGCTATTTGCGAAATAAGTTTTCTAATAAAATGTTTCTGATCTGGATCAGTTATTACCTTTATAATTGTAATAATTAAACTAATAACCAAAATAATTGGAACAGCAAGACAAATAATATTAAATGCTGTCTGTGTTAAAGTTAAAATATTAACTAAAACATAATCACTACAAGCATCCGCTGTCGCTAAAATAAATGCCATCTAAAACACCTCACTTATTTTTCTTATTACTAACTGCTATTCCATCACCAACATCATAGATAGTAGTTATATAATTATCATTATTCTTTAAAAATGTAATATAATCTTTTATCTTTCTTACTATTCCTCTTACATTTCTACTAGTAATTTCTTTTTCATTTTTATGAACAAGCCCATGAAAGTACATATTATCAGTAATAATAAAACCATCATCTGTTAAATTTTTTTCAAATCTTTCAAAAAAATTAATATTTTGAGCCTTTGCAGCATCTATAAAGATTAAATCAAATTTCCCCTCTATTTTTGTTTTTAAAGCATCATTAAATATTAAAGTAATTCTATCTTCTAACTTCATATTCTTAATATTTTTTAACGCTTCAAGATATCTTGCCTCATCTCTTTCAATAGTTGTAACTTTTAAATTTGGGCTACATAAAGTCATCATTATAGCAGAATACCCTATTGCACTACCAATCTCTAAAACATTTTTAATTTGATGTTTTATAATAAAAGTAGTAAGAAAATCAATTCCTTCATTTTGCATAATAGGAATTTTATTTTCTATGGCATATCTTTTTATGTTTTTTATAAGAGTATAATCATCATTTACCATATCCAATCACCATTTTCTTTTAATTCTTGTACTTTTTCTTCATGTTCCCTAGCACTTTTAGTAAAATACACATTTCTATTTTTATCTGCTACAAAGTATAAATAATCACTTGTACTAGGATTAATAGTAGCATCTATACTAGATAAAGACGGATTACAAATAGGCCCTACAGGAAGTCTTCCTGCCATAGCACTACTTCTCGTATTATATGGGTTATAAGTATTAAACATTTCACTAGTTAAATCAGAATCCATCTCTTCTTGAAATGCATAATAAGTAGTAACATCACTACCAAGATTCATTCCTTGTTCTAATCTATTATTAAATACACTTATTATTAATCTCCTATCTTTATCCTTTACTCCTTCTAACTCGGCTATACTAGCTAGAGTTATAATACTATGAATATTACTATTCTCTAGTTTACTCTTATATGGTGCTAACTTTGCTTCTTCTTCATCCAAAAGAGTCCTTATAATCTCTTCACTAGTTAAATTAGTTTTAATAAATTCATAAGTATCAGGAAAAAGATAACCTTCTAGTGGATAATATATATTTTCATCTAAAATACTATCCGTTAAAAACCAATAATCATTTATTAAATTATTTAATAGATTAGAATCTCTAATTGTATTTAAAAATTCCTCACTAGTTATATTTGTATTTTCTTCTATAACTTTAGAATAATCTTTTACTGTTTGTCCTTCTTTAAAAGTTAATCTAACAACATCCTCATTGGTTCCACCTTTTTCTAAGATAGAAACAATCTCTTCTAAATTCATACTTTTATCTAAAAGATATGTCGATGCTTTAAGGCTACCTATATTATTTAATTTCAAATAAGCTTTAAAAAAGAACTCATTTCTTATTAATCCTTTATCATAAAGTGTCTTAGCTATATTACTTGTAGACATTCCTTCAGGTATAACAACTTCAATATTAGCATTACTACTACTATCAATTGGACTTATATTATATTGATAATAAATAAAACTTATGATTAAAAGCAAACCAAGAAAACCAAGTATTAAAGCTAATATGCGTGTTTTCTTCATACTGCCAATCCCCTTTATTACTAAGCCGCATTACCTTCAGTGCTATTTCCACTATCCCCTGTTTGTGCTCTAACTTCTTCTTGAATTGTTTCAAGAATCTTTTCTATTACTTGCCATTCTTTCTCAGTTTCAATAGGATCTAACTTAGTAGAATCAGTTCCTGGATAATACACACTTGCATATACTTGAACATTTCCTTTATCATCTAAACTATTATCTGTATATACTATATAACTTTTCTTAGTTTCTTCATTATCAAAGGTAAAAAGTACATCATAAACAGTTTCTTTGCCATATTCATCTCTTAATTTAAATTGATTTTTTCCATCCATGTTATTTTCTCCTTTTATCTAAAAATGATTGTAATATAATTGTAGCAGCTACTTTATCAATAACCTTCTTGCGTTTTTTTCTACTAGTATTTCCTTCTAATAAAAGAGATTCAGCACTTTTTGTAGTTAAACGTTCATCTTCTAAATAGATAGGAATATTAAGATTAGATTCTAAAAACTCTTTAAATTTAAGAGTAGCTTCTGCTCTTTCTCCTAAAGTATTATTCATATTTTTAGGCAATCCTAAGACAAGTGCTTCTATATTAAATGATTCTATAATAGATTTTAATTCTCCTAAACAAGATTCAGGATTATTATCATGATGCAAAACTTTATAGGATGTTGCAATTAAAGCAGTTTTATCGCTAATAGCAAGTCCTATAGTTTTAGTACCCAAATCAAGACCTAAATATCTCATTATTTATTTAACATGCTTGTAAGTAAAACTTCAATTATTTTACTTCTATCTATTGTCTTAATTTTACTTCTAGCATCTTGATAACTTGAAATATAACCTAAATCGCCACTAATTAGATAACCTACTATTTGATCAATTGGATTATAGCCTCTTTCTTTCAATGAATTATAAACCTCTAGAAGTACTTTATGAACTTTAGCTTGATCATTACTAACTAGTTTAAATAATCTTGTTTTATCATCCATAGTATCACCTCACTACAATTACTAAAATAAGTTTAGCATTTTTTTATAATAAGTTCAAGTAAAAGCGAAAAAAAGCATATGGAATGGTTCATATGCATATTACTTATATTATTATTTTATCAAGATTTACATATATAAATGTCTAAAATCATCTTTAATAGTCCTAAGATGAAATTTACCTTAGTATCAGGATTAGTGTTTAATAAGCTTGCAAAATCAACGGTTACATCATAAGTAGTACTATTTCCTTGTCCTCCACTATTTTCATTAGTAATATCATTATCAATTGTACTTACATTTTGATATGTAAATATTTTTACATCATTAGAACTTTTAAAAGCTGTTTTTGGAACAAAGATATTTATTAAAGAAATAATAGTTACTACATAAAGTGTTACTAGTAATAAACTCTCAGGTGAATCTTTTTGTCTTTCAAAAAACTTTTGCAACTTAGTATCTTTTTTTCTAGTGAAAATATATATAATTTTATTAATTATGGTACAGATAAAAATCTGTAAATTACTAATAGTTAAAGAAAATCCTACCATAGCATAATGAATAGGTAAAAATATTTTTTTTAATAGTTTCATTATGCATAACCCTTTCTATTATTAAGTATAACAAAAATAGATGGATTTTACCATCTATTCTGAAACACTTTCAAATTGTGAGTTGTATAGTTCGGCATAGAAACCATTTTTCTTAAGTAATTCATCATGGGTTCCTTGTTCTACTATATCTCCATCTTTCATTACTAATATAAGGTTAGCATTTTTAATAGTAGAAAGTCTATGAGCGATAACAAAGCTTGTTCTCCCTTCCATTAAGTTATCCATAGCTTGTTGGATTAATTGTTCCATTCTGGTATCTACACTACTTGTCGCTTCATCCAAAATCAAGATTTTAGGGTCTTTAAGGATAACTCTGGCGATAGTTAATAACTGTTTTTGACCAGCTGATACGTTATCACTTTCTTCATTTAGAACCATATCATATCCTTCTGGCATTGTTCTAATAAAGTGATCAACATGAGAGGCAATCGCTGCATCATATACTGCTTCATCATTAGCATTTAAATTACCATAACGAATATTTTCTTTTATAGTATCACTATAAAGCCATGTATCTTGTAAAACCATACCAAAGAGACTTCTTAAATCATCACGTTTCATATCTCTAATATCAACTCCATCTATCTTAATAGAACCTGCGTTAACATCATAGAATCTCATCAATAGTTTTACAATAGTTGTCTTACCAGCTCCTGTTGGTCCAACAATGGCAATCTTTTGTCCTTTATGCATCTTAGCACTAAAGTCATTGATAATGATTTTATTTTTATTATAACCAAACTTAACATCTTCAAAAGTTACAGTATTACCGAGTTTTTCTAAGTCATAAGTAACTTTCTTAACATCAGGCACTTCTTCTTTTTCTTCTAAGAATTCAAAGACTCTTTCGGCAGATGCTACCATTGACTGAATCATATTACCTATTTGGGCAATTTGAGCAAGGGGATTCATAAAGTTTCTGATATACTGAGTAAATGATAAAATATCTCCTACTTGAATTTTATTTTGTATTACTAAATATCCTCCTAAAATAGATATTAAAACATAACCAATATTACCAATAAAATTCATAATTGGATGCATCATACCAGAGAAAAATTGTGACTTCCATGCTGAATTATATAATTTCTCATTAGTTTTACTAAAATCTTCTATAGTCTTTTCTTCACCATTAAATAATTTAATAACAGTGTGTCCTGAATAAGCTTCTTCAATTGTACCATTGATATTTCCTAAATACTTTTGTTGATTTAAAAAGTATTTTTGAGAATGTTTCATAATAAAACTCATCATAAATAAAGCGATTGGGACAATTACTAGAGTTACTAAAGTCATTAGAGGACTTATTGTTAACATCATTACTATTACACCTATTAAAGTTGTAACAGAAGTTAATATCTGTGATATAGATTGATCTAAACTCTGTGATAAAGTATCGACATCATTTGTTACTCTAGATAAAATCTCTCCTGTTGTTTTACTTTCAAAATAAGAAAGAGGTAATTTATGCATTTTATGAGATATCTGCTCTCTTAAATTAAAAGTAACTTTTTGGTTCACACCACTCATTATGAAAGATTGTAAATAAGAGAATATGGCACTTATTATATATAATGATAAAAGAGTTAAAAGGATAGTTCCAACTTTAGAAAAATCTATACCATTAGTAGTACCTGTTACTTTACCAACAAGGCCATTAAATATCTCTGTAGTTGCTTGTCCTGATATTTTAGGACCAATTATTGAAAATACTGCACTACAAATAGCAAAGATAATAACAAAGATTAAACTTATTTTATAATTACCTAAATATTTAAGTAATTTCTTTAAAGTGCCTTTAAAATCTTTAGCTTTTGCAGTTGTTCCCATTCCCATTCTTCCACTAGGCATTTTCTAACTCCTCCTTTGTAAGTTGAGACTCAGCTATTTCACGATAGACAGAGCAATTTTTAAGTAAGTCTTTATGAGTACCAATACCAACTACTTTACCTTCATCAAGTACTACTATTTGATCTGCTTTTAGTATTGTATTAATACGTTGAGCGACAATAAAGATAGTTGAGTTTTTAGCATATTCATATAAGGCTTTACGAAGTTCAAAATCAGTCTTAAAGTCAAGGGCAGAGAAACTATCATCAAAGATATAAATCTCTGGATCTTTAGCGATAGCACGAGCGATAGAAAGTCTTTGTTTTTGTCCACCAGATACGTTTGTACCTCCTTGACTAATTGGGCTCTTATAACCTTCCTTTTTAGCTAGTATGAACTCTTCTGCTTGAGCAATTCGTGCTGCTTCTATCATTTTCTCATCAGGCATATCTTCATTACTATATTTAATATTAGACTCTATGGTACCTGAAAATAATACACCTTTTTGAGGAACATAACCAATTTTATCATGTAAATCACTCTGTTTAACATCTTTAACATTTATACCATCAACTAATATTTCTCCTTTAGTAACATCATATAATCTTGGTATTAAGTTAATTAAAGTACTTTTACCACTACCAGTAGAACCAATAAAGGCTGTAGTTGTTCCTGGTTTTGCCGTAAACGTTACATCAGTAATAACATCCTCATCACTATCAGGATATCTAAAACTAACATTTTTAAACTCAACAAGTCCTTTAATTCTCTTACTAAATGTTTTAGGTTTCTCTGGATCCCTAATAGAAAGATCTGTCTCTAATACTTCCATAATACGATTTGCAGATACATTAGCACGTGGTAGCATAATAGAAAACATTGATATCATCAAGAATGACATAATTATTTGCATTGAGTACTGGATAAAGGCTAACATATCTCCAACTTGTAATAAGCCAGAATCTATTTTATGAGCTCCTATCCAGATAATTAGAACAACAATACCATTCATAATAAACATCATACCAGGCATCATTAAGTTCATTACTCTATTAACAAATAGGTTTGTTTTCTTTAAGTTAGTATTCGCAACGCTAAATCTTTCTTCTTCATATTTTTGATTAGAGAAAGCTCTAATAACAGGAATCCCTGTAATAATTTCTCTTGTTACTTGGTTTAATTTATCAATAAGTTTTTGTACTCTCTTAAACTTAGGCATAGATAATGCAAATAAAGTAAATATTAATGTTAAGACACAAACTATTCCTAACCAAATAATATAAGTCATTGATGGAGCGGTTTCAAATACTTTTCTTACTGCACCAAAAGCAATTATTGGGGCATAGATAAATAGTCTTAATGTCATAATAATCATCATTTGTACTTGTTGAATATCATTGGTACTTCTAGTAATTAATGATGAGATACCAATAGTTTTATATTCAGCTGTACCAAAGTTTAAGACTTTTGTAAATTCTTTCTTTCTAACTCTCTTAGATAGACCAGAACCAACTCTAGCACCTAATAAGACTGTAAGAATTGTTGATGCTACACTTATTAGAGAAAGTCCCAACATCTTAAGTCCTGTAATTATAATATAATTAGTTTGAATTGCATCAGTATCAAGTCCAACTTCTACATATTCTAATTTAATAGCAGAAACAGCACTTTGACTTATAATACTATCTGGCATTGAAGAAAATTGTTCATTAATAGATTTTCTCATCTCATTAAGTTCATCTGCAGGTAACATTTCAATGATATCAATTATAGCCATCTTTTGCATAGACTCTGGCATATCTTTTTTAATTTCATTTTGAATGTTAACCGCTTCACTCTCTTTACTTGTTAACATATAATCAACTAATATTGCTTTCTCCAAGTCACTATTAGAAATACTTTCATCTTTAATGACATAAACTGGCTCTTCACTTAAGATATCATAGTCATGTTCATCACTTTTTTCAGTAACTAACTCATAATTAGATAAAATCTCTTCTTTTTCTTTATCACTTACAAAAAGTAAAATCTCATCTAATTTAGATTTTCTAACTACTTCATGATTAACTTCTTCTATACCACCTTGTTGTACTCCTACGTTAATAATATTAGAAGTATACTGAGGTATAGTTAAATCACAGTTCGCTTGAACTATTAGTAGTAAAATAATTAGAATAACTGATAAAATATTATCTTTTAAATATCTAAATATTTTTAACATAAATCCTCCTTCTTAACACACCCATATTTTAAAATATCTAGTTGTTCATAATAGTCTTTAAGTATTTCTTCATCAAGACTATCACTTTTTAACAACTTAATTAATGTTACCATCAATAGGTGCATATTAATGGCAAAAATTACTTCAATATGCTTCTTAGCATTATCATTAAGTAATTCTAAATTGATGTTAGGAATAAGTTCTCTTAGTAGTCTCTTATCACGAAAACCAAAGGTTTTCTTAGACTCTTCCATAATAGTGACATTTTCTAAAGATTTTTTAAAGAAGTTAATATTATTATTTTTAAAGGAATTAAATTCTTCTTTAATGTTATTTTGAAACATTTTAAAAAGATCTCCTTTATTCTTTATTAAATCATTTTTCATATTATTAATAAGTATTTCTAAATGTTGTTCTAAGAGATAAAAATATAAGTCTTTTTTATCTACAAAATACATATAGAAACTTCCTCTTGAGATACCAGCTTCTTTAATAATTCTATTAATAGAGACATCATTAAAGTTATACAAAGAAAACTCTTTAAAGCTAGCATCTATTAGTTTTTTCTTCTTTTCATCATTTAATCTCAAGAATGTATCACTAGGCATTATACTCCCTCCTAACAGTCACTATACCATTATATGTGACAAGTTGTCATAAGTCAACAAAAAAATAAAAAAGTAAGTAAATTTACCTACTTATGTGATTTATTTTCTTAAATACTTTTTCACTTTCACCTATACCCTTAACTGTTCTTGCATTCATTTCCATTAATATATTTAATGGTATATCTTTTTCTTTTTCTAAATATTGTTCTAAGTATTGTAATATTCCAAACTGACCTATAATAATTGCAAGATTCTTATCTGTAATATTATTAAGAGTAAAAGATGCTTCTTTAGAAATTATTCTATAACTTCGTTGTAATGTATGATAACAATTATGTCCAACTTTTAAATTAGAAACTTTAGATATGCTTTCTTGCTCTTTTATCTTAGATAACATACCTACTAATAATAATACATTATGAGCTTCTTCATAAGGAATAGGTTCTTTATTATTAAAATACTCATCTATTTTAGCGATATGTTTTAATAAAACTTCTTTGCTATCAACTTTTTCTTTTTGCATAACTTCATCCCCTTTTATTTATGACTTGTTATTACCTTTTGAAATTCTTTATGTCTTGATTTTATATTATTCTTAAGTTGGTAATGTTTACTAAAATTATGTCCTCTATCAATTTCTGCAATATCTTTATACTGTTCTATTACTAGACTTAAAGAATCTAGTGTTAAATCATCTATAGCAGGTTCTATTTCACTTAATACTAAATCATAATGTCTGTAAAATTCATCTGGTAATGGTTTTTCATTATCACGTAAGAGAATAACAATATCTCTTATTAATTCAAGTGTCTTAACATAATTAATAGCAGGTAAATCTATTTCTGTTTGTAACTTAATTTTATTTTCTAATAATTGTGTATCTAAAGCTTTTTCTTTATCAATTAATTCTAGATCAACAATTTTATCTCTTTTTTTAGACATTTATATCACCCCTTAAAGGTTCTTATATTATACACTATTTCTTAAAAAAATGCAATAAAAAAGTCCAAAGAAACGTTTTGGATCTACGATAAAACCTATACTTATGTACAGGTGGGTGTATATAGTCAGTTCTTAGGATCCCTAACCAGTGGAAAGGTCTTCAACACGAACGTGACAATCATCAATACTCCCTTATCGTCTCTTTAGTCGGTTTTATACTAAGTCATCCGCATCATTTTCTTTAGACAATTATAGTATAGCACAGTTATTTTAAATTATTCAATGTTTTCTAATGCTTTTGTAAAATTTTCAATCAAGTGAGATACAGTGGCACATCCCATGAAAGCGACGACTCCATCTTTATCTTTTAAAACTTTACTAACTGTATCATCATCTACTAACTCACTACCTGGTATTAGTTCTATTATATCTTCTGATTTAATTAGTGGATAGTCTTTTGGATTTTCTCTATCACATTTAATTGGGGTTAAGTATACTTTGTCAGCGACTTTTAGAGCTTCTGCAAATTCATTTTTAAAGTGTGATGTTCTTGAATAAGTATTAGGACGAAAGACAACAGTTAATTTCTTATCAGGATATTTTTGTCTAATCGCTTCAAGTGTAACTTTAACTTCTGTTGGATGATGAGCATAGTCATCTACTATAATAGTATTACCCACCTTTTTCTCTGCAAAACGACGATCAGCATTTTTAAAACTTGGTAATAACTCTTTAATTTTTTCTTTACTAACTCCTTCATCTAAAGCACAAATTATCGCACTTACTGTATTCATAACCATATGATGTCCATATAACGGAACACTAAAATTATCTATGAACTCATCCTTTTTATATAAATCAAAACTTGAACCAGTAGTCTCTAATTTAATATTTTTAATAATGTAGTCATTAGATTCATCTTCACCATAAAAGATTACTTCATTATTAAAGTTAATCTTTCTGATATTTTCATCATCACCACTTGCAATAACCTTTCTAGCTTTATTGGCAAACTTTTCAAAGGTTCTAATAGTATCTTCTAAATCTTTATAGATTTCTGTATGTTCAAGTTCAATACAAGTAATGATAGCAGTTGTGGGGTGATAGGCAAGAAAGTGACGGTTAAATTCATCTGATTCTATTAATAATAACTTGTTTTTCATATCAATATGACCTGTTCCATCACCTATAAAGTAATTACAACCAATGGTATCTATAAATAAATGTTTTAAAAGAGATGTTGTTGTAGTCTTTCCATGAGTCCCACTAATCGAGATAGTATTGAATTCTTTAGTTATTTCACCTACTACTTCATTATATGGTTTAAATGTAATACCTAACTCCTTTATTCTTTTAATTTCAGGATGTTCATCACTAAAAGCACGAGATGCCGTTACAACAGTATCTTTATCTAATTTATGATTACCATCATAAAAGATTTTTATACCTCTATCTTCTAGTCCTTTTTGTGTAAATTTATAATCTTTCGCATCATCATAACCTGATACCTCATTACCCATATCATATAACATCTGAGCAAGAGTACTCATTCCACTTCCTTTAATTCCAATACAATAATATTTCATAAAAAACCTTCTTTCTTTATTTATTATACCTTATGTTATATAGATTTTAAAATATACTCTACTTGATATTATTTACCAAGTTCTTCCTTTCATCATATTTTAATATATTTAGTATTAGGTCCTTTACCTATCTTTTTAATTATTTTTTCACTTATCATTTTATTAAGAACATTAGAAGTAGTAGTCTTCTCTTTATCTAATAGTCTTTCTGCTTCTTTTCTTGTTATTTCTCCATTTATATTAAGATAATCAATTATTATTTTATAATCATCTTTTGCAGCTAGTTTATCAATAGTAATTCTTGGAAGTCTCACTACAAATGAAGAAGGTAAGGCATTTACAAGAAAATCCAAATTTTTACTTTTATAATAAGAATTAACTCTTCTAAGTCCACTGCCAATCGCTTCTACACGTTTTAATCGCATAAATATTGATTGTAAATGAGGATTTCTTGAGGTAGATAATCCTGCTAGTACATCTTCTATTGTAATATTTCCATATAATGAACCATAACTTATAAATTCAATACTATCATCTTTATATATATTAATAATATTAGAAGTTAATACCGAGTAATCACGATGTATTAAGGAATTAAGTATAATTTCTCGTAAAATAAATTCAGGATATTCTTCTATATCTTCTCTTATACTACTATCTATTAGCCCATATGTTGCAGAATTAATTTTTAAATAAGATAAAGTCTTATCATATACTTCTAAAAGTGAGCCTCCAAATTCTTTTCTATCTAAGAAGTTAGTTTTGTTAACTGATTGATATGTTGCAACTTTAACTGTATAAGGATTCTGATCTGATAGTAGTAAAGCTAAGTTTGTATAATTACCATTATTATCAACCATAAATAAACTTTTCATAATATTTTTATTATTAATATCTATATTTATTCCCATAAAAGCTTCACGAATATAATTAAAAGTTAAATTCTGATTATTTGCAACTGAGGTCTCAAATGTTATATTACTATTTTTTATAATCATTTGTTTAACTGTCTCTTCTGTAGCAGGCATAGAACAAGAACCATTTCTTATATAAGTTCCTTTAATAATACCTTTATCTTTTAATGAATATATATTAACACCTTTACTTACGTTTATTATAATATAGTCTTTATTATCTAAAGTAGAGTTATTTATAGATACAAACACTGAACAATCAGGTACTATTTTTCCTCTAATACCATTTGATATTTTTTCTTCTGTTTCCTTAACATTTTCTAAACCAATTAATTCTCCATTATCATTATAACCAATATATATAGTTCCACTACCAGAATTTAGGAAAGCAACTATTTCTTTATATATATTTTCTGTATATAGTTCTTTAAACTCTATATTTTCATTTTCTTGCATTTTATCACCGTCCTTATATACATTATACAATACTTTTTTTATTTTGTAAGAAAAATCGTTCAATAATCGTTCAATCGTTCAATAATCGTTCATTTTTGTATAAATAACTTGACATTATTTACCAATTTCTTCAAGCATCATTTGTTATTTTATCAATATCAAAAAAACAAATTAATTCCTTGTTTCCTTTAAAGATAATAATATTGGATACTTGAAATTACTATATATTTATGATACTATGAATATGTAAAAGAAATTTACATATTATAAAAAAAGAGGAATACCTAGTTTGCGTTTCGGGTGTTACCTCTAAAAAGGTTTAGAAGTAAAACCCCTATTCACAAAGATGTAATAGGGTGTTTTACTATCTATAAATAATTAGGAGTATAATTATAATTAATAATATTACTATCATGAAGTCCTTCTTACTCATAAATATCTCCCCTTTCTCCCCCTGAATAATAATAGAGTTATGAAAGAGGCAAAACACCCCTACTAGGTATTCCTAGTAGATATAATAGCATGTCTAACACAACAAATCAAGCGAACATGATACAGAAAATTTTTTCTTTAGAAAAGAGGTAAATATGTTAGAATTATATAAAAAATGTAATTTATGTCCAAGAAATTGTTTAATAGATAGGTCTAAAACTTTAGGATATTGTAAAGCGACTGATAAAGTTAAAGTGGCAAGGAGTGCTCTACACTACTTTGAAGAGCCTTCTATATCAGGTAATAATGGCAGTGGTACTATCTTCTTTAGTAATTGTAATTTAAAGTGTTGTTATTGTCAGAATAAAGAGATATCTACTGATGGTTTTGGTAAAGAAATCTCTATAGAAAGACTTTCTGAAATGATGTTAGAGTTAGAAGAAAAACATGCCAACAATATTAATTTAGTTACTCCTACTCACTATGTTCCTAGTATTATAGAGGCGATTAAACTAGCAAGAAGTAAGGGATTATCTATTCCTATTGTTTATAATACTAGTGGTTATGAAAGCGTTGAGACTTTAAAATTATTAGAGGGTTACATTGATATTTATTTAACTGATTTTAAATATTTTGATAATAAATTAGGTAAAGATTTATCAAAATGCTCTAATTATTTTGAAGTTGCTAGTAAAGCATTAGATGAAATGTATAGACAAACAGGTAAAAATAAATTTAATGATAATGGTCTAATGACTAAAGGTATTATTGTTAGATGTTTAGTCTTACCTACTAAAAGTGATGATACTAAGGAAATAATAAATTATTTATACAAAAAATACCAAGATAATATCTATCTTAGTATTATGAATCAGTACACTCCAGTTAATTATATTAAAGATTATCCTTTCTTAAATAAAACTGTTAGTGAAGATGAATATAATGAAGTAATAGATTATGCCATAGATTTAGGTATTAAAAATGCTTATATGCAAGAAGGTGGTACTTGTAGCGAATCATTTATACCTTCTTTTGATCTTGAAGGTGTTTAAGTCGTTCTACTTTAGAATAAATACAACCACAATAGTCTTGTCTATATAGATTATAAATATGTGATAATTCTATACTTCTTTTATAACCATTTTTCTTTTTAAAGTCTGCATATAAATAATTAACATTATATTTTTTAGATAACTCTTCCCCTATTTCATTTAACCATTTACTATTCTTATAAGGACTAATAGATAGTGTTGTTGTAAAGTAATCAAAGTTATGTTCCCTAGCGATTCTTGCAGTCTCTTCTAATCTTAACTTATAACATTTATAACATCTAATATCTCCTTCAGTTAAATCTTCTAAACCACGAGATATTTCTAAAAATTTCTCTTTATCATAATTACAATCTAATAATTTAATATTATAACCTACTAGTTTAATAAATTTTTCTAACTCTTCTTTTCTTTTAAGATACTCTTTATAATCAGTGATATTTGGATTATAAAATAAAATTGTTATATCAAAGTATTCTGATATTTTCTCTAAGACTGATGATGAACAAGGAGCACAACAAGCATGTAATAATAAAGATGGTTTATTATTTAAATCAATGCTATCTAATATCTTTTCACATTCTAAATTATAGTTCATTTAATCATCACCTTTTATTAAAAATGTTGCATATAAAGGTATAGATTTAATATTAGTTTTAGGATCATATCCAAAATCTTTAGTACTTATTCTGATTGCATATTTTGGTTTAAATTTTTCTATATATAATTTTAAACTTTTAGATTGAGTAGCATTTCCTGCCTTTACTTCTACTGGTATAATTCCATCTTTTGTATATAATAGAAAATCAACTTCACTTGTATTATTACTTCTATAATAATACAAATCAAATCCATTACATACTAACTGATTAGCAACAAAGTTTTCTGCTATTACACCTTTATATAGTGATATATTATCGTTTAAAATATCTTCTATATTTAATTTTAAAATATTATTAAGTATACCTACATCACTTAAATATAATTTAAAAGTATCAACATCTACAAAGCCTTCAAGAGGTATTTCAGGAGTTTTAATAGCTTTACAACGTAAAACCATATTACTAGCTTCTAACCAATCAATAGTAGTAGCATATTCTCTTGCTCTAGCATCTTTAGATACATTAGAATATTGAAATTTATTAGAAATATTAGATAATTGAGATGGTAGGGAATCATATACTCTATTTATTCTTAAAGCTTCGCTTTCATTAGTAACATATTTATCCATATCTTTAAAATATGAACTAACAATATCAGTTAAAATAGTTTTATCATACTTAATATAATCACCATTAGTCTTTACCATATTATTAACACTTTCAGGCATACCACCTGTTATTAAATATATTCTATATAGATTTAAAGCTTTCTCATGAATCGTAGAAGTTATTTGCTTATTATTTTTATAACAATCTTTAATAAGATCTATTAACATTTCTTGATTCATAGCAACTAAAAATTCTTCAAAGTCCATTGGATACATATTTAACATTTTTACTTTACCTACCGGAAAAGAAAATTTTGATCTTTTTAATTTTACGTCCAAAAGACTTCCAGCACAAATTATTCTAACATTATTATGGTTTTCTTGGAAGTATTTAAGTTCTGAAATTAATTTTTCACTCTCTTGTATCTCATCAATGAAAAGAATAGTATCTTCCTTTTCAAAATCAAAATCTAGTAATAGCTTTAATCTATTAAACTTTTCAATTGATGTTAAATTAGAATTATATAACTCTATTACATTAGTATTTTCAAATAGATTAACATAAACATAATTACTATATTCATTTTTACAAAATTCATTTATTATGTAAGTCTTACCAGATTGTCTAACTCCAAGTATCATTAAAGGTTTTACATTATCATTATTATTTTTCCATTTTAATAATTCCTCATATATTTTTCTTTTCATACATAGTTCTCCTCTTATAAGGATATAATATCATTAATTATTAAACATTTCAATCATTTTATCACGTTTTTTATAGGACTTTTTATGATGATTTACACGTTTTTCATAGGACTTTCACTTTTATTTATCACATTTTATTAATCTTAAGCTCTTTTCTTTTTCATATATCTTATTATAATTCTCAGTAATATTTCGATAATTATCAAAGTTTTGAATATAAAATTCCATAAATAAGTCTTGATTAGCTTCATATTTACTAATAGTAGCATTTGCAATATATATTAGACCTGTTCGGCAAGGTTATTGAACAAAATAGCCAAAATATGATATCATT
>CAMMMH010000032.1 GCA_946497955.1 uncultured Mycoplasmatota bacterium
AATGACTACATATCTGACTACTTGGATAATAGGTATTTATCTTATAATAAATCTTTCCTTTTATCTTACATTTCCACTCTATTAGAGAACGCAATGTACTAACACATGCATCTGATAGACTTTTATTAAATGCTTTTCTCTTATCTTTAAACATATCTTTTACTAATAGATTTTCTGTTACTATAATATCATGGTCATTAACTATCTCATTAGCAATATCGTTTAAATAATGTTTTCTATAATTTTTTATCTTAGCATATATTTTTGCTATCTTTTCCTTTGTCTTTAAATAATTTTTACTCCCTTTTACTTGTCTTGATAACTTTCTTTGTAATCTTTTTAATCTCCTTTCATATTTCATCAATACTTTCTCATTACTATATTTAATTCCATCACTTGTTACTACTAAATCTTTTATACCTAAATCTATTCCTACTATACTTGTAGGTGTGACTTTTTCTATTAAAGCATCTTTTACTACAACTACACTTACATAATATTTACCTGTAGATTCTCTTGATATAGTTGCATTTAATATCTTTCCTTCTATTTTATTTTTAGTTCTAAAACCTCTTATTTTAACTTTTCCTAGTTTAGGTAATTTTATATTTCTAATTAATAAATCCACCTCTATATTACTATATTCTTTTTCTTTATGTATACTTCTTATACAACTAGTTCTATAAGACTGTTTACTAAATCTATTTTTAAATTTAGGATAACCTTTTCTTTTAGCATAATAATCATTAAAAGCTTTACATAAATCATCTACAGCAGAACATAATACAGTTGAATCTACTTCTTTTAAAAATTCATTTTCTTCTTTTAATTTAGGTAAATCTTTATGTAAATCAAATCTATTTATACTATTATTATCTTTTAAATAATTAAGATAATAATTATATACAAATCTTTTACATCCTAAAGTTTTATTAATTAATATTTTTTGTTCATTTGTTGGATATAACCTAAATTTATATGCTCTATATATCTCCATAATATGAACCTCCCTTTAGTAACTTAAGTGTACTATCTAGAAGATATGTTTGTCAATACATTTTTTCGATTTTATTCATTAAAAACGCAATTCCCTTATATATAAAAGAAGAAGTTTTATTCTTTAGACTTCTTCTTTTTCATATCAAGTAATACTTCTTTTCTTGAAAAGTTTTCTTTACCTTTTTTGTCTTTACCTATCGCTTTTACTAAGATAGTATCTCCTACTTTTACAACATCTTCTACTTTGTCAATATGTTTAGTATCTAGTTGTGATACATGAACTAATCCTTCGCAACCTGGCCATACTTCTACAAAGCATCCAAAATCATGAATAGCGACTACTTTTGCTTCATAGACTTTACCAACTTCTACTTCTCTTGCAACATCTTCAATCATCTTAACTGTTTTATCAATGATATCTTGATCACTATGATATACAATTACTCTACCATCATCTTCTAAGTCTACTTTTACAGCATTAATGTTATTGACATCAGTTACATTACTAGCATCACATATAATCTTAGTAATCATCTCTCCACCTTTACCAATAACATCACGAATCTTAGAAGGATTAATATAGAATACTTTAGTCTTAGGAGCATATTTAGATACTTCCTTACGAGGTTCAGGTATTTGCTTTTTAATAACTCCAAGTATTTCAAGTCTTGCTTTCTTTGCTTGTTCTAAAGCTTCTTTTAATATATCTTTAGTAACTCCTTTTATTTTAATATCCATCTGTAAAGCTGTAATACCGTTAGCAGTACCTGCTACTTTAAAGTCCATATCTCCTAAATGGTCTTCCATACCAGCGATATCTGTTAGAATTGTATAGTCATCATCACTAGTAATAAGTCCCATAGCAATACCTGCAACTGGCGCTTTTATAGGAACACCGGCAGCCATTAAACTCATACATCCTGCACAGATTGAAGCTTGTGAACTACTACCATTACTTTCTAGTATTTCTGATACTACACGAATTGTATAAGGGAATTCATCTTCACTAGGTATAACTTGAAGTAAGGCTCTCTCACCTAAAGCCCCATGACCAATCTCACGTCTGCCTGGTGCTCCATATCTACCTGTTTCCCCTACTGAAAATTGTGGAAAGTTATAGTGTAACATAAATCTCTTTTCATCTTCTAGACTTAAACCATCAAGTATTTGATGTTCTCCTAAAGCTCCTAAAGTTGTAACAGCAAGGCACTGTGTTTCACCTCTTGTAAATAAAGCAGAGCCATGAGTTCTAGGAAGTAAATCTATATCAGTAGAAAGTGGTCTAATCTCATCCATTTTCCTACCATCACTTCTAATTTTTTCTTTAACAACAATATTTCTAAATAAACGATATTCTACCTCACTAAATATCTTCTCTACTTTAACAAGTAATAAATCTAACTCTTCATCTTCTAAGTCTTTATTATCTTCTCTATATTTTTCTAATAAATTATCTTTTATTTCATCAATTTTACCATAACGCTCTAACTTTTCTTTAATTCTTAAAGCTTCATCTAAATCTTTCTCTATTAGGTTAGTTACTTCATCTCTTAAATCATCTTCAATAGTTAAACTCTCATATTCAAAAGGAGTAACACCAATATCAGAGATTATCTCACTTTCCCACTTACATAACTCTTTAACCGCTTCATGACCTTTCATTAAACCTTCAAGCATAATCTCTTCACTAACTTGTTTAGCACCTGCTTCTACCATATTAATGGCATCAATTGTACCAGCGACAGTAAGGTCAAGCTCACTTTTCTCTAACTCTTCTACAGTTGGATTAATGATATACTCTCCATCAACATATCCTACTTTAACACCAGCGATAGGGCCTAAGAAAGGTGCTCCACTTATCATAGTTGCTAAAGATGAACCTAACATTGCTGTTAGTTCAGGAGAACAATCTTGATCAACTGATAAAACTGTATTAATTACTTGTACTTCATTCTTAAAATCTTCTTTAAATAAAGGTCTCATAGGTCTATCAATCATTCTTGCCGCAAGAGTAGCAGCCTCTGTAGGACGTCCTTCACGTTTTATAAATCCTCCAGGAATCTTTCCAACAGAATAAAGTTTCTCTTGATAGTTTACTGTTAATGGAAAGAAATCACTTAATAAATTAGCTTTCTTATTAATAACAGTAGCCGTTAATATAACAGTATCATTATATCTAACTAAAACAGAACCGCTCGCTTGTTTAGCAAGTTCACCATGTTCTACTACTATCTTCTTTCCATAAAATTCATGTTCATATACTTTCTTACTCATACTACTTTTCTCTTCTTTCTCTATATTTCTTTAATACCATTCTTTTCTCTTCCATAGGTCCATCATACTTTACTACTGATAAATAAGGTACCATTGTAGGATCTACAAAAAAACCACCAACCTCACTAAAATCCTTATTAGAATACTCTATTTCTGTTTCTAAATCAATAAATTTACTTTCATATAAAACTCCACTACTAAGAGTAGATAATTTACAACCTTTCTTTATTCGATAAAGTAAGGCTTTCTCTTTAATTATTTGACTCGATATATGATACTTAGCACCCCAAAATATCATAGGTAAATCACAATTATAACCTTTTACAAACTTATAATCAGTAGTTTGTAATATATTACCTATAAAAATATTCCTAACATCAAGCTTTTTACTTCTATCTTTTTCAAATGTTCTAATTATTGTACCCTTTAATTGATGTTGATACTTTTTTAATCTAATATAAGAAATTAATTTATCTTTCTGAATATCACTAGATTCTACATATTCTTTAGTCATCAAATTAATAAATTTATCACTAGATTCTCTATATAGTAATATTTCTTTATTATCTAAAGTAACCCCTATATAAACATTATTAGCATTCATGCATTCATACTCCTTCCACAAATCTATTATATAATAACAGAAAAAGAAAGAAATTTCTACTCTTTCCTTTTATTAATTTAAATTATTTTTTAGATTTAATAGTTATCTTACCATTTCTCAATAATACTAATTGTTTAATTTCATCAGAAGATGTAACTGATAATATATCAGGCTTTTGTTCATGTATTACTTCATACATGTCTTTCGAATCATGAAAACTCAATAATGATGAATTTTTACTTTCTGCATAACACAAATCACACGTTAAATTTCTAAAATTAAAATATGAGTTTAAAGATTTAACATCAAGTTCTTTTATACCAACATTTTTACCTTCTATTTTACCATTAACATTATTTATATATGATACAACGCTTCCTAAACCAGACAAATTTATTTGCCCATTAACATTAGATAACTCTTGACTTCTTATAATACTATTCATTATATCAATATTACCATTTGTATTCATAATAGTAGCATCACTTATCATTGTATTTGCTAAAGAAACATTGCCATGAACAGATGTTATTGATAGATTTTTTATAATTGCATTCTCTATAATAGTATTACCACTATCACTTTCTAATTCTAACTGCTCTAATATTATATTTTTAAGCATTACTAAGCCACTTTTTGATTGTATTTTAAGTTTGTAGGGTAATAATGGTATAAACATTTCAGAATTAGTCTTAATATTTATCTTTTTAGGATTTTTCTGTGTCCTTTTAGCACCATAAGATGTTCTTATTCTTATTTTATTATTATCCCCAAATATATCTTGATAGATATTTAAAGAATTATTATTTGCATCTATTATAACTTCTTCCATACGTTGCTCATTTCCTCCTAGTCCTAATCTCTATAGATAGAAAAACTATTGCTATTTGCAATAGTTTAATCATATGCTTTACTTATTTTCTTAAACCTAATTTTTTAACTACTTCACGATATTTTGCAACATCCTTCTTAGCTAAGTAATTAAGCATATTTCTTCTTTGTCCAACTTTCATTAAAAGACCTCTTCTTGAATGATGATCATGAATATGAGTCTTTAAATGCTCTGTTAAATTTTCAATCTCTTTAGTTAAAATTGCTATTTGAACAGGAGCAGAACCAGTATCATGTTCATTAACACCAAAATCTTTAATGATTTGTTGTTTCTCTTCTTTTGTTAAAGCCATATTAACCTTCCTTTCCTAAATTTATTCACCTTATTCTCAGTAATTGGTGTAAGGAAGAACTCCAACTACTAGGAATAGGTAACGCTTATAATATACTATATTTTTCTCATTTTGTCTATTATTTTTATAAAAAATATGCTAAAATCACTATGGTGATAATATGGCAAGTGCAATTATACATATAGCAGTCGCAAAAGAAATTAATAAAAATTTACACATGAATGAAAAAGAACTATTCTTAGGAACAATCGCTCCAGATATTAGTAAACAAATAGGAGAATCTAAATTAAAAAGCCATTTCTTAACTAATAAAGATAGTGATTTACCTAATCTTGAAGCCTTTTTAGATAAGTATCAATCTAGTCTAACTAATCCTTTTATTATGGGCTATTATATTCATTTATTTACAGACTACTTATGGTTTAAATATTTTATATCGGAAATAACTAATAGTAATGATTATATTAAATTATTAAATGGAAATAAAATGAAGTGTAATAAAGAAGAACTTACGAAAATTATTTATAATGATTATAGTAATTTAAATATCTTACTAATAGAAGAATATAACTTAGACTTATCTTTATTCTATGAAGATATAGAAATACCTAATATTAAGTTTGATGAGATCCCTCTTGATAAATTACAAATTATTGTAGACCAAATGGGAATAATAGTAGAAAATAGTAAAAAAGGATACTCTTATTCTTTTAATATTGATAACATTAAATCTTTTATTAAACTTTGTACAGAAATAATTTCTAATGATATAAAAACGAGACTTAACTAGTCTCGTTTAACATTTTAAAGCATTTCAATTTATTATTAACATTCTGATAAATAGCCACCACTCTATTATCTTTCACAAATAGAACTTTATCTTTAATATTATAACTATTATCAATACCTGCCCCATTAACTATCCTTTTATAGTTCATATCATCTATTTCTTTTGTTTCTATATCTAGAGCATCACTAATAGTAATTAACTTACTATTTATAGTTACATCTTCTAAATCAACAGCATTATCTAATCTAAACTTACCCTGTCTCGTTCTTATTAAACTACTCATAGTACATGGTATACCTAAAAACTCTCCCATATCTTTAATTAAACTTCTAATATAAGTTCCTTTAGATACAACACATCTAAACTTAAAAGAATCTTCTTTATAATCCAATAACTCTAATTCTTTAATTATAACTTTTCTCTTAGGTAGTTCTACATCTTTATTACTTCTAGCATATTCATATAACTTCTTACCATTAACTTTAATAGCAGAGTACTTTGGTACTTCTTGAAGATATTCTCTAATAAACTCTTTAAATAAATTATCTAACATATCTTTAGATATTTTTTTATCACATGTCTTTACAATATTACCTTCTAAATCTAAAGTATCTGTTTCTACTCCTACTTTAACACTTGCGATATACTCTTTATCAGTACAAGTTAATAATTCATTTATCTTTGTCGCCCTATTAATAGTAATAACTAAAAGTCCTTCAGCCATAGGATCAAGTGTCCCATTATGGCCTATTTTCTTAGTATCAAATACTTTCTCTAACTTATTAACAACATCTCTTGAAGTTAAGCCCTTAGGTTTATTTACTAATAAAACCCCACTTTTATTATATAACTCATCATACTCTTCCAAGGTTAAATTATTATCTGTTATGATATTAGCAGTAGACTTACCTACATATCTATAATGCCATGGCTCATAACTATATCCCGTTATAACTTCTTTACCTTTAGGATACCTAAGTATTAGGCCATAATCTTTTAATCTCATAATTATCTTATTAAAAATATTCATATATGGTGTTAAATCTTGATATTCATCTACCACTTTACCATTAACAATAATATCTATATCAAAACAAAGCCCAGTATGATGTTCAGAAAAACCTGGTTCTGCAACATATTTTTTAGTATATGAACTACCAAAAATTCTTAAATATTTACTTTTAGTTTCTTCTTGTTCTTCTATTGTTCTATAACCACTATTAATAGATATTTCAATATTATCTTTTTCTAAACCTTTTTTTAAATCTAAATAAGCTTTTAAAGTCTTTTTTTCAAGTAGATACTCTCCTCCATCACTACCTTTTACTTTTTGCAAAATAAAATTATTAAAGTAATCTTTATTATAAGGATGAGTTTTATTAACCAAAGTTTTATAATTCATCTTATTCCCCTTTTATCTTATCTATAATACTATCAATATGCTCCCCATAAGAAATAGATTCATCATAAAGAAACTTTAACTCTGGAATATGTCTTATCTCTATTCTTTTAGCAAGCTCTCCTCTTATAAAACTACTTGCATTATTTAAAGCTTTTAGTATCTCATCTTTTTTTTCTTGCTCTAAAACAGTAACATATATTTTACAATAACTTAAGTCATTAGAAGTATCACAATCAGTAACAGTTACAAATTTAATATTCTCATCTTTTACTTCTAACATTAATATTTTACTAACTTCTTCCATAATCATATGATTAATTCTTTCTATTTTAATATTCATAATATCAACCCTTTCTCTAATTAAGTATAGCATATTTTTTTAAATTAAGATATAATAGAAGCGATGTGGGGGGATTATATATGTTAAGAGATGATAAAGTAATAGAAGATATAAAAAACGGTAATAGTGCAAGAATTAATTTTTTTAAGAATAAGATTAAAGAAGAATTAGAAAAATCTGGTATTAAAGGTGAAGATGCTACTGTTAATGAGATTTTAAAAAGAGCTATGGAAACTTATACGGCTAATGTTAAATTGCCATTTTTATTTCATATTAAAGCACTTATAAAGAATAATGATAAAAATACTGATACAAGTAATTTAAGCCAAAAAGAATATGATGTTATAAAGCTTTACTTAACAAAAGAGAATGATGAATACTTATCTAGAGGAGAAATAGCTGATAGATTAAGATTTAAACTTGATGAAGTGATAGAAATTATAGAGAAACTTCAAAAAGATGAATATGATATTGAAAGTATTTTTCCTAATTATAAAGCTTTGCTTAAGGAAAGAGAAAGTTTTTTTGAAAATAAGAATAATGTATTATCTGAAAAACAGACTATGCTTCTAATAGATTACTGTGGAGTTTTTGATAAAGATATAACACTTAAAAAATTAGCTAGAAAGAATAATACAAGCATTTATGAAATAAAAAAAGAATTAAAGAATATATTTAAACTGTTAAATATTGGAAATAATTTAGAGAATTTATTAGAGAAATATTCTAATATTAAAGATACTCTTATAGAAAGAAGCATTGATGTAAAAGTAAAATTAAAGAAATTAGATGATGGTAAAAATAGCTTAATTGCAACTAATTTTAAGAGAAAGGTTCGTTTAAATAAATATGATGTTACAATGTTAAATTTACTTGATAGTTATAATAAAATGACAATAACTGAAGATGAAATAAAAAAAGCAGGATTTAAAAGCATTGAGGATTTTATTACAGAACGGAATAAATTTATAGGGCGAATTAAATCTGATAGTCTACTTTTAGATTACATTGATAAGTTATATCCTAGTTTAGATATAAGAAATTTTATAACAATGCCTAGATTAACAGCTTCTGCTTTTAGAGCTTTAAAATTAAGGAACTCTAGTGATATTATAAATGATGAAGAAGAACTAAAGGAAAATGGTTTTAGTAGTATTAATCGCTTTAATTATATAAAACATACTGCTATCTTAGAACTTAAGAAAAGTAAATACTTGTTAGCTCATGCTTTATTAGTTTTAGAAGATTTAAAAACTTTAGATTTAGGAGAGGACCAAAATAAAAAAGACGAATTTGGCCTAACAGAAAAAGAAAGGAAAATGTTAACTCTTTTGAATGAACATGGTGATTTAACTAATAAGGAGCTAGCAGAAATGGCAGGTTTTAAAAGTATAATTGAGTTTAGTAATAGAAAATATAACCTCCTAAGAAAAATAAAAGCTAATAAAGATTTATATCTAAAAGTTATAAGTAGATTCCCTAATATTATAATGAAAAAAGAGAAAGAAAGCACTAAATTATCTGATAAAAACAAACAGTTGTTATCTATAATGGCATCGGAAGATGAGGATAAGTTAAGTACTGATGAGATTACTTTAAGATTAGGATATTCTAGTCCAAGTAGTTATAGTTCTAGTAAAAGTATATTGATTAATAGATTGCATACTAATGAATCACTAAAAAGAGAAGCTTTACTTATATATCCAAGTCTTATGACAGATAGTGATATTAAAAACCTCGCTATTAGATTTACAAGCGAAGAGATAAGATTTCTACAAGAATTTTGTTTTATTAGAAATAATAATCTTGTCTATCAAAGCGATAGTCAAATAGGTAAAAAAATAAATTTAAATCTTCAAGAATTAGAAAGTATAAAAAATAATTGTACTGTTAATGTGGTAAAAAATATGGCTATAGGTAATAACTTAGATATAATATTATGGCCTAATTTTACAGTTGAATTTATTACTAGAGAAAATTTTAAGGAAAATACTAGTCTTGATATAGATTATAGTGATTTAAAATGTATAGAGAAAGAAAGCATCTTAGAAGGGGTAAATAATCTAGAACAATCGATTTTTAAGGATTATGTAAGTACTTGTACTTTAAAAGAAAAAGTAGCTTTAGCTCTTAGATTAGGATATTTTAGTAAACGTTTCTTTACTAGCGAAGAGGTTTCTATTATTCTTGATATGAGCGAAATAGATGTTATTACTTTAACAAAAGATTGCTTAAATAAATCTAAAAATAGCTATATAGAGAAAACACAAAAAACAAAGGTTTTAATATAAGAAAAGCTCTCCTGTTATTAGGAAAGCTTTTTCTAAATAAATTATCTTTCTATTTCTACAAGTTCATATACTTCGATAGTATCTCCTTCTTTATAGTCTTGGAAATTATCTAAAGTAAGCCCACAATCATGATCTTTAGATATTTCCTTAACTTGGTCTTTTTCATGCTGAAGTGACTTTATAGAACCATTATAAATGACAATACCATCTCTTATTACTCTAGCTTTATCATTATTTTTAATAATACCTGAAGTTACATGACAACCTGCAATCATACCAACTTTAGAAAATTTAAATAGTTGACGTATCTCAGCTGTACCAGTAACTTTTTCTTCATAAATTGGCTCTAACATACCTTTCATAGCTTTCTCCATATCTTCAACAACTTTATATATAATATCGTATGTTCTAATCTCGATACCATATTCTTTTGCCATATCTTGAACTTTATTACTCCCTCTAACATTAAAGCCAATTACTATAGCATTAGAAGCCCCTGCAAGAACAATATCACTTTCTGTAATACCGCCAACTGCTCCACGAATAATATTTATTTTAACACCTTCTATGTCAATCTTTTCTAAAGATGACCTAACAGCTTCTAAACTACCATTAGTATCTGTTTTTAATATAACATTTATCTCTTTTAAACCTTCATTAATTCTACCAAATAACTCCTCTAAACTCATACCAGTTCTATTAGTGTCAGCTTGTTTTTCTCTTAAGGCTCTATCACTTGCTATTTGTTTAGCTTGTTTTTCCGTCTCAAAAGCCATAAATTTATCTCCAGCACTTGGAACACTAGATAGTCCTGTTATCTCTACTGGCATAGATGGAGGAGCAGTGGTTATGTTTCTTCCTAAATCATCTTTAAGAGTTCTAACTTTACCAAAAGCTGTTCCTACAACAATAGGATCACCTAATCTTAAAGTACCATTTTGGATTAACAAAGTTGCAACTGCTCCTACATGTTTATCCATTTTACTTTCAAGAACAGCACCAGTTGCATAACGATTAGGATTAGCTTTTAATTCACTCATCTCAGCGATTAATAAAATATTTTCAAGTAGTTCATCAACGCCTTCTCCAGTTTTAGCAGAAATTTTAGTAACAATCGTATCTCCACCCCACTCCTCTGGAGTAAGTCCTGCTTGGGCTAAACCAGTCATTACCCTATCTACATTAGCTTCAGGTTTATCTATTTTATTGATACAAACAATGATAGGAACTTTAGCAGCTTTAGCATGGTCAATTGCTTCCTTAGTCTGAGGCATAACTCCATCATCTGCTGCTACGATAATGATAACTATATCAGTAACACTAGCTCCTCTTGCTCTCATCTCCGTAAAAGCAGCATGTCCTGGTGTATCGATAAAGGTTATCTTCTTACCTTTACATTCCACTTGATATGCTCCAATTTCTTGAGTAATACCACCAGCTTCTCCACCTGCTACATTACTTTCTCTAATGTAATCTAAAAGTGTTGTCTTACCATGATCAACATGTCCCATAATAGTAACAACAGGAGGACGTTCTACTAAGTCTTCTTCCTTATCTTCAATCTCATAATTTTCAAAATTAGAAATATCTGCCGTCTCTTCTTTTTTTACTGTTTTATTATAATCTAAGGCAAGTACTTCTACACTATCAAAACTAAGAGAATTGTTTAAGGTTGCCATAATACCTAGCCCCATTAATTTCTTAATAATTTCCCCTGTAGAAACATCTAAAAGATCTGCAAGTTCTTTAACAGTCATACCTTCTTTATATAGTAAAACATTCTCATCTACTACTTGTTCATTACTTTGTAATTTCTCTTTATGTTTATAGATTTTCTTTCTTTCTTGTCTAAAATTACTCTTATCTTTATCTTGCTTCTTAGCTTTCTTTACTTTACTTGTCTTAATCTCGTGGTCATTTGTAAGATTAGATTCATAAGCAATTTGTTCAGCTTTCTCATCTAAAGAGAAGTCTTTAATCATCTCTTCATCTGGAGTATCTTCTACATAATCTTCTTCATCTTGAAAAGAATTATCTAGAAGGATAATCTCATCATCACTAAGAAATCTATCTAAATCACTTGTATCCATAGAAAGACTTTCCATATGTTTAACTATATCTTCAACACTTCTATTAACATCTTCTGCATATTCTCTTATTGTCATATAATCACCTCACTCTAATATTTTTCTTATTTCATCATATACCTCATTACTAATATTACATTCTAATTTTCTCTCTAAGCTTTTTTTCTTAATCGCTTCATCTAAGACTTTTACATCTCTTTTAATATATGCACCTCTACCATTCATTTTTCCAGTTAAATCAACTTTTACTTCGCCTTCTTTATTTTTAACTACTCTAAGAAGGTCTCTTTTATCTAATTTTTCTCCTGTAACAACACAGGTTCTAAGAGGAATCTTTCTAGTTTTCATAACTACCTCCTATTCTTCACTTTTAATACTAATACCCATTTCTTTAGCTTGTTCACTAGTTTTAATATCTATTTTATATTTAGTAAGTCTAGTAGCAAGTTTAGCATTAAGACCTTTCTTACCAATAGCAAGTGAGAAGTTATCTCCATCTGCAATTACTAAAGCTTCCCTCTTCTTAGGATCAGTTATTAATACTGTTAAGTCTTTAGCAGGACTTAAGGCATTAGCGATAAATACTGCAGGATCACTATCATATTTAACGATATCCACTTTCTCACCATTAAGTTCTGTAATAATAGAGGCTATACGACTACCACGCTCTCCTATACATGCTCCAATAGGATCAACTTTAGGATTCTCTGAGTATACTGCTACTTTACTTCTAACCCCTGCTTCTCTTGCAACACTATATAAAAGTACTGTTCCATCAACAAGTTCTGGTATTTCACTTTCAAATAGTCTTTTAACAAAACCATAATGTCTTCTACTTAAAAGTACAAGTAAACTTCTACCATTATTATCTACTTTAGTAACATAGACTTTAATCTGACTACCCATCTTTATCTTTTCACCAGGTATAATATCTTTCTTAGGCAAGATACCATTAGTACGTCCTAAGTCTATAAAGTAGTTATCAGTATCTTCAAGAGCAACTGTACCAACAAGTAATTCATCTTGTTTATCTCCAAACTCATCAGTAATACTACTACGCTCTGCTTCTCTTATCTTTTGAATAACTACTTGTTTAGCAGTACTTGCTGCAACTCTACCAAAGTCTTTAGGAGTAACTTCAGTATCAATAGTATCTCCAACATTAACAGACTTATCTATTTTTCTAGCATCACTAAGTTTAATCTCAGTTCCAGGATTAAAGAAACTAATCTTTTCTTTATCATCCTCTTCCTTCTCCTTAGCTTTTTCTTCTTCTTTAAACTCTTTTTCACTGATTTCAGTATCTAAATCATCATCTTCTGCATAACGCTCAAACAAAGCATCTTCATACTCTTCTTTAGTCATCTTATCATCAGGTACTACTGTTAAGTATGAAAATACCTTAATATCTCCATTATTTTCATTAATTAGAACTTTTACATTATTATTTTTACTTTTAGCATTCTTCTTATAAGCACTAGTTAAAGCATTTCTCATCGCTTCAAAGATAACCTCTTTATCTATATGTTTTTCTTTAACTACTAAGTCAACGGCTTTAAGAAACTCTTTTCCATTCATTTTATACATCTCCCTTCTCTTTAGAATGAATATCTAACACATCAATATCATCACATAAATTACTCTCATCCATAATAGGATTAATTATTTTAGTCGCTTCTGTTATTTTATTAACATCAATTACTTCATCGCTATCAAGTTCAATATTTAATGATTTAACTCCTTCTTCAGTAGAATAATAAACACTACTAACAAATAGTCCTAAGTCTTTAATTTTATCTTCTATTAAAGCTTTTACTTTCTCTTCCATTACTACCTCCTTACAAATTAAAGAGCGAAGTCTTTTAAACTTCACTCCTTTCTTGCAATTAATTATACTATATAAAATTATTTTTGTCAAAACAGTTATTTAATGATATTATTATATAGTAGGTGATGAATATGAAGAAAAAAATAGAAATAAAGCAAGAGATAACTATAGAAGAAGATAATGAAAATAATAATAAAGGATTGTTAAGTAAAAAAAGAATATTAGAAATATGTAAAGGACTACTAACATTTCTTATATTTTATTTTAGTAGTTATTTACAAGTAATACCAATCGCTTTATTTAATATTGATGTTAAAAATTATACAGCCAGTGATTTAGCAATAGTAAACACGTTTACAGATTTAATTTTAGTATTAATATTAATAATTTTATACTTCAAGGAGTTAAAAAAAGAATTTAAGACTTTTAAAAAGAACTGGAAGTTAAATATGGACACTGCCTTTAAGTACTGGTTTATAGGTTTAATGATTATGTGTATATCAAATATAGCAATAGGTATAATTACTAATTTAAATACTTCTAGTAATGAGCAAGCAGTCCAGACTTTAGTTAGTTCTACTCCTTATTTAATGTTATTTACAGCAGGAATACTAGCACCAATAGCCGAAGAATTAACATTTAGAAAAGGTGTATCTAAGATATTTAAGAATAAATGGGTATATGCAACTGCTTCAGGCTTAATCTTTGGTTTATTACATGTAATTGGCAGTGGTAATATCTTAGAGTATCTATATGTTATTCCTTATGGAAGCTTAGGCTTCTTCTTTGCCCTAACATATTATGATACTAAAAGTATATATCCATCTATAATAATGCATGCAATACACAATAGTGCTTTAATTCTTCTATCTATATTTGCATATTAAAAACGTCACTAAGACGTTTTTTTACATCAACATAGTTATCTGATTTTTAGATAGCCCAGTTAGTTCACTTATTAAAGGTATATCCATATTTTTATCAAGCATTGATTTAGCAATAGATTTCTCTCTTTCTTTAGCACCTTGTTTAATTCCTTGTTTAATTCCTTGTTTAATTCCTTGTTTTTTTGAAGTAAGTTTTATACTGTTTTCTATTCTTCTTCTTTCCTCTTCTTCATCATAAAGTCCAATAGTATAAGCATCATTTGTTAATCTCTTTAATTCTTTTGCAACTTCCATAAGTTCTTCGTCTCCTTTCGCTATTTTTTCTATTTCATCAACTTTTGTTAAAGTTAATATTAATAGTTCTTTTTCTAATTTACTTAACTTTAATCCTCTATCATACTTTTCTCTTATTAATTTTAAATTAACGTAAATTTTGCCCCATTTATTACTTTCTATTATTCCATACTTATCTCTTGATTTAAACTCTAATAGATTTTCTTTACTTAAGAAACAATAAAAGTTATTTATATTTATCTGTATGACTTTAGGTAAACTTGCATAACTCTTTGTTCTTCTTATCAAATCATTTTTTACTTTACCTAAATAAGCATCATTTCTCTCTATTAATCCATCCCATTTTCTATTATTAAATTCGTAATTAAGAACATAATCCTTCACTTCAAATAAAACGTCTGATACTTTACCTTTTTCCAAAACATTATCAACTACATACTCAGTATTCATTTCTTTATAAGTATTTAATATTAGTTTTTTAGGTATTCCTGTCAATCTAGAAGTTAAATCTGCTCTATACTTAGGACAATTTCTCATAATAGCTTTAAAAATACAATCATAAGTAGCAGGAACAATCTCACCTTTTCTTCTTAATTCATTTACTATTTCTTCGAATCTTTTCCTTGTAATAGGCATTAAAGCACCTCCTTGCAAGTGTTATAGCATAGTCTATAAATCTTTGCAAAAAGGCAATTTTGAAAATCCAAAGAAAATAAGGCTTCAATTCACTATTTTCTCTAGAGAAATTTTAAATATTCGTATCAAAAATTGCTTGAATTCACAAAATTCACATAAATTTAATTTTTTTCATATTTCTCCTTTCTCCATCTTTTATACAAGTCGCTCTTATATCTATAACGTATCATAATAGATAGATTGTGTCAAGAGAAAAAGTAACAAATTAGCTATTAATTTAGCAAAGTTATTAACATTATTAACTTTAGAGATAATATCAATAATTTCTGCTATAACTTGTTTTAAACTAATTATCTAATTGTATTTCAAATGGTGAATTCAAGGTTCCATCACCGTTTGTTATTATGACGTTTGATTTTAAATTAAATGATGGTTTGATGCTTCGTAATAAATTAACAGAATAACTATAAGACCTACTATCCATTAAAATAACAATAATTTCATTACCATTTGGCGTTAAAGTAAAATAGGAATCATTTACAGGGTATATGTGGAATTGGCCTGCCATTAATTCTCCAAATCTTAATAATCCAACTTTAGCATCTGTATTCGTAGCATATCCTGACATACTAGTATCTGTATATTTTGCCAATTTATAATTTTGGCCATTTGCCACTGCCCCTAAATACCAAGTAGTATTATCTTCTATCATATTTACTTGTTCACTTGTTAAATAATCACCATTAGTTAAATATTCTCCATTAAGAAAGCTTCCTATTGTATTTGCACTTGAATAATTTACACTATCTCCAAAAGATATTGTCTTAAAGGTACTATTTTCTTTTAATGGCTCTGCACTTGTTATTTTAGTTAATCCTTCAGTCTCATGACTTACTATTCTATATAAGTTGTTTTCTCCAGTTCCAAAAGTTATATATTCCCCACTATATCTTGTATTTAGTAGTGTACCTGATAAATTAATATCATTATCTCCTTCTAATATATATGGATTATTTTCACTTCCGTCTCCACTTACTATTACAATCTCAGATTGTAAATTTATTGCAGGCCTAATACCTGATGAAGAATTATTAACAGCAATATTAATAATAGATCCATAATCTGGTACATAATAAATACCCGAAGAAGAGTATGGAGTTAAAGTATAAAAATAAAGTTTACTTCTTAAATACCCATTTGAATTTCCACTCATATTATATTCATAAGCATTTAAAAGTCCTACAGCATCTTCTACTATGGTCCCACCTTCTTTTTCACTTGGTGGTTTACTAGTATCGGACATCTGGCTTGCATTCCACTTACTATCCATCTTTATAAATTTTTCTGGTTCTCTTAAATTACCTAAGAAACCATCTACTGTGTTATCATTTAACCAAGATTCCATATAACTTCCTTTAAAAGCACTACTATCATTGTCATAGGAAATAGCACTTATATTCCACTGCGTTACTAACTTTACACTATTATCACTTGGATCTATACTTACTACTCTCCATAATTTACCAGAATACCAAATGTAATTGTAAGGATTGCTTCCTGTCACAAAGGTCTGTTCAGTATCATCATAGTTTAATCTATTTGTTAATTTTAACATTATAATAACCAACAATTTTAAAAATAAAATAACCA
>CAMMMH010000033.1 GCA_946497955.1 uncultured Mycoplasmatota bacterium
ATCAATGATATCATATTTTGGCTATTTTGTTCAATAACCTTGCCGAACAGGTCTATTATTATACTAGACGACTTTTGCAAGTAAATTATCCATAGTTTAAATTATTCTTATACACCTCCAAAAAAAAGAAAAAACACCGAGACAATAAATCGCCCAGTGTCAACATCATATTAAAGATAAAGAGTATGAAAACACGATTAAAGAAAATACAGTAATTATTATAATGAATTTAATATAGTATTTTTCTTTGGAAATCACACTCATAACTCCACCTCTTCAAATATTAGTAATTAACTTATCACTAATATTTAGAGTTGTCAACATAGTTTTACAAAATATTAATCCTTTTACAAAAGTTTATTTTTTAGGCTATTTATGCTAATATTTAAGTAAATTGAGGTGGATTATGGAAGAAATATTAGAACTATTAGATAATAAAAGAATTGAGTATAAAATAATTAAACATAAAAGAGTCTATACTATAAAGGAGATTAAAGATATTAATTTAGAAAAAATTGGTCTTATTCCTAAAAATATCTTTTTAAGAAATGCTAATGGTAAAGTCCATTATTTAGTTACTTGTCACCACGATAAGAAGGTAGATATTAAAAAGCTTGCTAAAGACTTAGGTAGTACTCGTCTTTCTTTCGGAAGTCCCGAAAGATTAAAGAAATATCTAAATGTAGAAAAAGGCTCTGTTTCACCTCTAGGCTTTATTTATGATAAAAACTCTGATGTTATCTTTGTCTTTGATAAAGAGTTAATCAATAAGACTATAGGAGTTCATCCTAATAGAAATGATTATACTATATTTATAAGATTTAATGTTTTAATTAAGTTAATAGAAGAACATGGTAATAAAATAGTTTATTTAGATATATAAAAAGATAGAAACAAAATTTGCTTCTATCTTTCTTTTTACTATTATTATCTTATAATTATAGAATCAAAGAATCTTTCTTGAAATTCTATTAAAGCTTTTATTTGTTCATCTGTATAATTAACACCATCAGGTACTACTATTATTTTATCATCATCATCGTTAGTTCTATGAATAACGGCAATACATTTACCTTTATAACTCTCTACTGGATCAAATACTCCAAGTAAGTAAGCATCTAACTCTTCTCCATCTCCACTAATTACTTAGGTACATAACCATAATTAACTGTATAAATAAAACCATGTTTAGGATGCTTAGTGCCTAAAGCTCTATCTATAACAATCTCTACATCCTTACCTATAAATTCTTTAGCATTAATCTTCTTCATTATTATCACCTCTATTTATTTCCTTATATGTAGTAAAATACAATTCTTTGTTATTTTTAAAAGTTATTTTTACTATTCATATTATTAAAAAGTAAAAAAATTAAATATATAACTTAACTATTTCCATGGTTTATTTAGTAAATCAATATATATATTATAATTTTTTAATGCTTCTTTTCTTTTTTTCTCTAAACTTCCACTTCTGGGTTGATGATTAATATGATATACACAAGATGATAATACTGGAATAACATAGCATCCTTCAGAAACCAATTTTGCAGAAAAATATGCATCCTCCATTCCCCAACCTTTAAACTCTGCGCTAAATGGTGGATTTGATTTTATAGAAGGCTTATTTAAAGCAATGTTATGCCCAGTTACAACTGTTGCAATATTATAAATACCAATTTGGGATCCAAAGCTTAATTCTTTAAAATAGTCAGTATCATCTAAAATTGAAAATTCTTCATTAAGATATGCTTTATCACAGCCAATATGGTATTCTTTACCGCACGTAATGACTCTGCTATCATCAAAATCTGTACAAGAATCAATTCCATTTATTAAGTTTTTTATTTTTAATATATCTGAATTAGGTTCAATATTTTTTCTCATACAAATAAATATGGCATTAGGAATCATCTGCAATCTAATACTCATATCATAGATATAATTTTTACTCAAAATTATATCAGAATCCATAAAAATTATGTGATTATATTTAGATATTGCATAACCAACATTTCGTGCATTTGATAAGCCCATATTTTTTTCAAAAGAAATTATTTGCAATTCAAAATCTAACATCCCTCTAATTGTATCAATATCTTTAATAACATCATTTTTTGATCCATCATCAACAACAATAACTTGAATTTTTTTCTTATCTTCTTTTGAGAGATTTTGACCTTGAATAGATAATAATGTATATTTTACATTTTGATTATATACAGGAATTATTATACTTATATTTTTTATTGAATACTTTTTTTTATAAAATGATGTTGTAGACAATAAATCGTGATTTACCACATATTTATAATAATATTCTAAGTATGAATAATCATTAGACATATTAGAAATTCTTAATTTAAGTGAAGTACTAGTAGAGCGTATATCTAAACCGGTTTTTATTCCATAATTTTTAATTTTTATATTTAAATTACCAATTTCATCAAATAAATATTCTGGTTTTAAATTATTAGTGATTTTATGTTCATTAATATTATCATAGCGTTGTAAATTGAACTCGTTTTCGAGTTCGGAACACAACTGTTCACTCGAAGTTGATATTATTGTACCATGATATGTATCAAACAATAAGGAACAATCTTCAAATTTTAAAATCGATATATCATTAATATAATATCTTTTTGTAGTATCTAATATTTTAAAAAAATACTTAATGTTTTTGTTTTTTACATAAATTGCTTTTTGTCTATTGTTCCTTCTATAACTAATTTCATTATTCAAAATTTCAATTTGAAATGTATCATCTTCCGCAAATATATTTAATCTTCTTTGAATTTGAGGGAGGCTACCATTATTAACTAAATAATTAATTATGCTTTTAATTTTTCTCTTATTATTTAATATTAAGTATTTCATATCATTACACCTCTATTAATATTTAAAATCAAACTCAATATCAGTTATAGGTATTGAAATATTTTTATCATAAAAAGATGCATTATTAAGATTCGATAAAATAGATTGATAAACTTTATATTCATGTGAGTTATTCCAGTGTCGCCCATCTTTTACAAACTTATTATATTTATTTTCATCACAAGGTAAAAATTTATAATGCAATAAATATGAACAAAATATTGCTTTTTCATTTATATCCCATGGATAATAATAATGATCGTTTGCATATACTTCATTACCAGTATATAAAATAAATGGCATTTTTTGCAAACTTGGATTAATACCAAAAACTCTAGATCTTGGCCCACCATAAAACCTTTGTTTATAAGGAACAGAAGTTGTAATTCTATAAGTTCCTCTATCAACATAATTAAAATCTTCAAGATTTCCTTCATATATTTTTTTATTAGTATAAACATCGAGCATCAATGCTTTAATATATGATATGTTTTTACTATTTATAAACTCCTCTAATTTTGTATTTTCATAATCTTGATAAATAAACAATTCATCAGAATCAACTATTAAAAACTTATTACCTGCGCCATAGAATTCTAAAATTTGTTGTTTCCAGCCACACATTTTATAGCAATTATATTTTTCTTTGATCTCCCAAAATGAAATGTTAACTATTTTTTCATATTTTTTTAATATTTTTGTTGAGTTATCTTTAGAATTATTATCAACTAATACAAAATTTTTAATACCAATATTAATATAGTGATTTATCCATTTCTCTGCAAAACTTTCAAAATCATTATAAAAACATATTAAAATAATACTATCATCAAATTTTGTAGTTGTTTTTTGTATTAAATTTTTAGTACTAAGTCCACTTATCAAATTAGAATAATATGTATCCGAGAATTCTATATTATTAAATTCGTCTTTAGCAATAGTAATTAATTTCTTTTTCAAATTATCACTTATATTTAAAAATTCAATTTGTTTAACTCTTTCGTTGATTTTTTTAGATTTAATACTTTCTAGTTTTTTCATATACTTAAAAAGAAGATCAAAATCAACATCAATAAATTCCTCCATTTTTCCAGTTTTAATATGGAAAGTTTTAATATTCAGTATTCTTTTTATATATGAAATAATAGAACCATGTGAAATAATTACTATTGTATTATTATCAAAATTATTCTTGTAAACATCATTTAAGAAATCACATAATCTTTTCTCTATATCGTATTTATTTTCACCATATTCCCCAAACCTTACAAAATAATCTCCATCAATTTGTTTTAATCTAGTATTATCAAGATCGTTATTATTTTTTTTTAAAGAATATTTTCCATAATATATTTCATGTAATCTTTTTTCAATTATTACCTCAGTTTTTGGATATTTTAAATAAAGAAAATGAGCAGTTTCAACAGTTCTTGGAAAAGGCGAAACATAAATTTTATCAATCTTTTGTGTTATGTTATTTATAGTTTCTAAAACAGCATTTTTTCCTTTTTCTGTTAAAACAGACCAATATATCTCTTTATCAGATATTAATTCATTAACATTATCAGTTGCTTCACCATGTCTCATAAAAATTATATTCATTTCAATACCTCCAAAATTTTGCTGTTTTTTTGGACAAATCGTAATTATTAAGTATATATTTTCGACTGTTCTGTGCTATTTTAAATCTATAAACATCAACTGTTTTTTTAATACCATCAATATTCCTCTACTTCTCTTCTTTATAAGTAATAAACTGTACTTCTTTACTACTTAAATTTTCTAATTGTTCTTTTAAAAAGTCTGGTTTAATCGGTTCTGTTTCTAATTCATTTAATTCAAACCATTTAAATTCTAAATTTTCTTGTTCTTCTATTCCTGTGAATGTTTCATCTTTAAATATCCATTCACTATCCAAAACTGAAACTTTATGTCCAAAAATAAACTGATGATACTTATCTTTACCAAATTCAAAAAAGTATTCAGATACAGTTACTACATCACGAACATTAAAGTTAACTAACCCTAACTCCTCTTTTAGTTCTCTTGTAATAGCTTCTTTAGTTGTCTCTCCTACTCTTATTTTTCCTCCAGGTAAAGCCCAAAACTCATCTTGCTTTCTTTTTTGAAAAAGAATTTTATCATCATAAATAATAATTGCCACAGCACGACAATTAAATATAATATCATCTATTTTAAAATTTATATCATTCTTTACCATAAACATTCGCTTCCTTTACAATTAAAAAATAAATTATTTAAGCTTATTTTCCATATACCATTTTGCAAAATCATCTTTAGCAGTTCCCCAAAAACTAGCTTCATACTCATGATCAATATCTCTTAGTTCACTTAATGTTCTTGTCTCACCAGCTGGTATATAGAACTTATCATGCCATCTACCTCTTGTTCCTCTTGCTTCTTTAGCAATAGTACCAGTACCTCCTCCAGTAAAAACCACTGGTTCTTCTCCAGGTTCACAATAAGCAAAAGTGTGTTCAATTCTAGCTTTCCTGTTAGTTTCATTCTTAAATAGTTCTAAAAACTTATCTATTCCTATCTGTTTATCAAAGTAAGCATTATATGGTCCAGGAAGTCCCCCTAAAGCATCTATATATAGTCCAGAATCTGACTTTAAAACAGGACAATTTAATTTTTCAGCAGCATACTTTGCACTAAAAGCTGCTACTTCACCACAAGTTTTCGCTTGTATTTCAATTACTTCAAAATCTGGATTCATTATTTCCAAGTTAAAACCATATTTTTTCCAAAAAATTCATTTGCTTCCTCTACTTTATGAGGATTAGTAGTTAAATAAATTAATTTTTCCATAGCAATCTCCTAATTATTATACTTTTTAAAAACTGGTTTACCATCTTCAAATACTACATACCTATTATAAAACTGTTCATAATATTCTTTAAAGATAAAATACCCAGTATCAATACCATTACCATTTTCTAAAATGTTCTCAAATTCTTTTATAGAGACCCATTTAGCAGCTTGTACTTCATCTTCTTGCAATTTTAATTCTTCTACATTAATATTAGTTTTTAACAAAAAGACTTCAACAAAATCATTTACTCTAGCATATGAACCAATAAATCTTAAGTTATCTTTACTTACTCTTATTCCTAACTCTTCATCTAACTCTCTAATTATTCCTGTAATTGCATCTTCATCTTTCTCTACACCTCCTGATACTGTCTCCCAATAATCAGCATATTTTTTAGATGTAGAGGCTCTTTGTTGTATCAAAAGTTCATCTTTATCATTAATAATCCATACAAAACAAGATAGTCTAAATTCTCCCTCTTTTAACTCTTTTCTATCTTTAGTATAATTTAATTTTTCATGTTTGTCATTATAAATATCAACTAATTCCATAAGTAAAGTCTCCTAACTAAGTTTTAATATTTTATTTTTACCTTTCAAATATATATTTTCATACCAATTAATAAATTCATCTGTTGCAGACGTATGACCATCATGACGATGATCTCTTTCATAGTCAGTCATTTCTGCTAAAGTTTTATTATGATTTAAAGGAATAAAAACGCTCCATAAATTAGACATTGCTTTTCTTTCTATATTACCACGTATTGATAGTGATAAAGTACCTTTACTTTCTCCATAGAAAGTATAAAAATCATTTCCATCATAAAAAGTTAAACAATCAATAAATTTACATGCTCTATTAGTAACATATTTCATAACTTCAAGCAAATTATCTATATTAGAACTAATACCACTTCTTTTAACAAAAGCTCCTGGATAATTTGGATTATTAGGATAGTTTTCAATATAAAAACCTGTATCTGCTACAAAAACAGGTCTACTTACTACTTCATAAGCCTTTCTTGCCTTTTCCTTAGAAATAAACTCAATATCATTTATTTCAGGTTCTTCCATATCATATTTAAAATAATTGATTGTTATACCATTTCTTTCAAACATTTCTTTTACAAAAACATATTTACCATAATTTCCTGTAACATAAGTTAAATCTTCCATATCACTTTCTCCTTTTCTAATTACATATTAGCAAAAGAAGAGGTAATATATATGTCAGTTATTAAATTTTTCTAATATTTTTATAGATTTTATTCTATTTATATAAAAATGTCTTATTTCTTCTTTTAGTTCACAATAAGCAGCAACACCCCATTCATTACCTAATAGAATTAAATCATATGGTCTAATTTTTCTTTTAGATATATTTTTCTTATCTTTAGAATAATACTCAATAAAACACTTTTTCTTTTCTTTAATTGCCCTATTAATTAAATTAAACATCTCCTTATTCTCTACATTTATATCATTAGGAGTAATAAATCTTTTAGGTACATTTATATTTTGATTTAAAACATATCCTCCATAAGGGCCTTTAATAGTGTCTATATAAATACCTGCTTTTTCTAAATCATCCTTATAAACTCTAATCATCCTAGGACTTACTTCTAACTTTTCTGATAACTCAGCAATAGTATATTTTCTTCCACTACTTAAATATTCAAGCATTGTAAGCACATTGCTAACCTTAGACATTATCTTCACCTCTGTTACCAATATTATATATTTTTGTTTTAATAACCACAACAAAAAAAAGAAAAGAATTAACTATTATTCTCTTCTTTATAATAATATCTATAAGGTCTTGCATTAATATTTAAATCATTCATTAATATTCCTAAATATCTAGTGCCATCTTTAGAGTTTTCTTGATATAAACGACTATCTATTATTTTCCCATTATTTTCTATAAGTAGATAATTATCTCTCCAAGTTACATTGTCATAATTAGTTGTACCATCTTTATATAAGATTAATTCTTTGTACTTAGTATCAGGCATAAAATGTGCTTTGTTAGGATTAAATATCTTCAAAGGCTCTACTATTTGTCCTTGTAAGCACCACTTACCAACATATTTAGAATCATAAATAGGTTCAGTAGTCTTAAACTTTTCTTCTAACTGTCTCTCATGTATTAAATTATCCTCATTATCTTTAGTTAAATCATAAGCTTCTACATATATATCGATTTTATCATCATTATATATTTCTATAAATTCTCCTCTTATTTGAATATTATTGTTATTTGCATACTTAATCATTTCTTTATAAGTATCTATTACATCATCGGTACTAGATGTATGTAACAAAATTTCTACTTTATTATCAGTTAATACTTCTAAACCTTTATCTTTAAGAATATTAATAAAACTATAATTAGTTTTCAAATCATCACTTAAAACTCTTCCTATAAAGCAAGTAATATCATTTTCTTTAAAACCAACTTCATAACTAATTAAGACACTTGGCAACTTAGAAAAGTTTCTATAATTAGTACCAACTTTCTTATCAATATCATCTAACTCTTTCTTAAAATCATCTCTTGTCTTTAACTCTTTAAACTCCCCTATCATAACAAATATAGGATTTTTAATTAATTCCATATAAACTCCCTCTCTTAGTTTATTTTTAATTTCTTCAAGTCTCTTTAACTTATCTTGATATTCTTCTGTTAGTTTCTTAACTTCTTTAACGATATTATTATCTTTAGGATTATCAAGAATATTCTTTATTTCTTTTAAAGTAAATCCTGCTTCCTGTAATGTTTTAATATTATGATAAGTATTAACTTGTTCATCACTATAATATCTGTAACCAGTAAAATCATCAACTTCCTTAGGTATTAAAATACCCATTTTCTCATAATGCCTTAATGTTTTTATAGTACACTCACAAAGATATGAAAATTCACCTATTCTATACATATTCTTCCTCCTTTCACTATGAATATATCATTGACCTTAAGGGGAGAGTCAATAATTTTTTTATTTAATATGTTTTTCTACATATAATAACTAATCATCTATAAAATCTTTTAATTTTCTTGTATTCCTTGGATGCCTCATTTTAACTAATGCTTTTTGTTCTTGTCTTGCAATAGTATGTGTAGAACATTTAAATATTTTAGCAACTTCTTCTTGAGTTTTTCTATTAGCATCATCTAACCCATACCTTAAAAGAATTATTTGTTGTTCTCTTGATGTTAAACTTTTTAAAGCTTCTCTAACTATATCAATTTTCATTTCAGAAATAACATCTTCTATTAATTCTTCAGCATCAGTACCTACTATATCTTCTATAGTAAGTTCATCACCATCTTTATTTTGTCCTAATGGTTGCTCAAAACTTAACACTTGACTATGTTTATGATATTTTCTTAACTCATATTTCATTGCATTATCTATTGCTACAGAAATATAAGTACTAAAACCTTGTATCTCTCGTTCTTCATAATCAAATTTATTAATTGCCCTTATTAATCCTTCGTTTCCTGCTGAAACTAATTCATCAAAAGTTAATCCTTTCCCTAAATTTTTTTTTGCAAAAAAGCGAACTAAACCGCCATTACAAGTAACTAACAAAGTTAAAGCATCTTCATTAGCAAACTCTCTATATAATTTTAAATACTTTTCTGTTTCTTCTAAAGTTAAAAGTCTTGCCATTTTATCTTCCTTCCTTTTTAGCTCTGATTAATTTCTTTTGAAATCCCAGTTCTTCAGCTTTAGCAGTTATCGCTTTCGTCGTCCTTCCTAGTTCTTCAGCAATTTCTTGATATGTCATATCTTGATAATTCTCTCTTAAATACTTTATCTCTTTACCTTTCCAATATTGGGGAAGCATATAACTATATCCAAGATTTCTAAGAAGATTAGCAACAGCCCATTCACTTCTATCTATTATACTACTAATTTCTTGATAAGTTTTACCGCTTTTAAATAATGATTCAGCTTTTTTTATCTCTTCTTCTGTCCATTTACGATACCATAGTGGATTTTCTAAATTATCACGTTTTCTTTTTTCTTGCAACCACTTTGGTTCTAGACCTAACATGTTTTTTTCTACATTTCTTGAATCCCATTCATTTTGATTAGTCTCTAAAAAATCCATTAAGTCTTTCCAACTTATAGTATAATAGGACATTTTATTTGTTAATTTTGTTTTCTTTAATTTTAACCCTAATTTAACCCAACTATCTGTAATCCTATCACGTGAAACATTTAGTAGGTCAACCATATCAGAAATAGTAATTACATCATAATTATTTCTAATCATTGCTCCTAATCCCATTCTTACAGCTTTTACTTTTATTGAGAAAACTGTTCTTTTCATCTTTTTGGCAATATACTCTATTGATTTTACTCCCCATAAATCCGATAAAAGTGTTTCTTCTTCAACTGTCCATTTTCTCCTATCTTGAATTAAAGTTATTCCTAATTTTCTAGCTTTTAAATAAATGGCATTCTCTGTTTTTCCCATTATTTTAGCAATTTCTGTATAGTGATACTTATCAGCTAGTTTTTTCAAAGCTTTTATTTCTTCTTCTGTCCAAGCATTTGAAGTAGGAATTTCTAAGCCATAAGACTCTGCCACTTTACATACTGCATACCATGTACACCCAAATTTATTTTTCATACTATGTGGAGATTCTTTTCCCCAGTTATCAATAATATATTTAATTTGTTCTTCTGTAAATTTATATTTTTTACCTGGCATAATTTGTCACCTTATCTATTCAAACTTTCTATATATTTATCAATGTTCTTTTTATGATCTTCCTTTAAATCATCTACAAATCTAGGCCTAAACTGCTCTAAATACTCAATAATTAAACCTGCATACTTATCTACGTTTTTATCATTAACAATATCTTTTAAATACTTACTTATTCCTTTTTCGCGATTTATTCTATCTACATAAAATGCTAAATAATTACTATCACCTAACTTTTCTTTAATAGCCTTAACAATAGATAATAATTCTTCTCTTGTAGCAGAATACCGTGCTTTAAAGCCATTACATCTTGAAAACATTATTAAGACACAACCAATAAATAACTTATCAGTACCATCACTTGGTAATGTCTTTTTAGTAAACTCTATTAAGCTATCAATATTGCCTTTTTCATAATCATCATATAGTTCCATCAAAATTCTATTAATCATACCATTAACACTTCCTTTAATTATTAAATGTTAAGCAATCATCATTACTAACTAACTCTATATCTTTTAAATCATTACCATCTGGAACAGATACATCTAAAACCAACTTATCACCTTTAAGACGTGGTGTATTATTAATATAATAGTAATCTAAACTACCATAACCATTTATAGTAATAGAAGCATCTCTAAATGTTTTCCCACCGTCAGTTGTAACTAAAAACTTTTTATATCTATCATCTTTACCTAATAGTCCTAAATCAAAGATAAATCCTATCTTTTCATCAACAAAAGTAACATCAGTATCTCTATTTACAATTAAATATTTATCTTCATTTTTTAAGATATTTTTAAAACTTAAACCATTATCAGTAGATTTTTCTACAACAATTATATCTTTAGAAGATATATAATCTATTAATCTTAATCTAATTATATTTGTATCACTAAATCTTTGCTCATACAAAATATCAGTTGTATCATCATCTATTATTGTTTCAGTATTATTATATTGTTTTTCAACTTCATTTACTTTTATTTTATTACCTCTTACAAAAATATTAACATATTGATAATAATTAACATTTTCTTTTAAGAAAGTATTGCTAGTAACTTCTACTTGCTTTTCATTACCAACAGTTACAATTCTCTCTCTTGGCAAAAGGGCTTCAACAACCAAAAAAATAACAGTAACAATAACTAAATAAAATTATTAACATAAAAACTTGATCTAATGTACTTCCCTCTTTATTTTTAATATACAAAACAAGACCAGCTATTAAAAGTGTTGCAATTAAAAGAATCGAAAACACTCTGAATCCTTGTAAATACATATAATCTAATTTATAAAGAATTAAACCAATAACAACATATAAAATTAAATAACCAATTCCATAAAATATTGGACTTTTTAACCAGTTTTTAATAAACATTATATCTCCTCTTGTGATTGATACAAATACTCTTCTATTGCATCTATCAAATCTCTTTCAATAACTTTATCATTATCATTTTTATTTATTATATCAACAGATGATAATAAAGGAATCTTCTCTACACTATAATTATGTTTAGTTTCATTTTCTGTAAGCTTTACTTTAGATAAATCTACTTCTTTATCAGTCTTTACTACATAATAATAAATTTCTGATTTTCTATTAATTCCTTTTACTGGATAATCTTTATTAAGATATATAACTTTATAAAAAGGTCTATCTATCTCTTCATCACTAATCTCTATTCCCGTTTCCTCTAAAACTTCTCTTTTTAAAGTCTCTATTAAACTTTCATTATCTTCTAAGTGTCCTCCCGGGAATTGATAACTGATATCACTTTTCCCTAAGAGTATTTCTTTAGTACTATTTATTATCAAAGCCTTAACTCTAATACTAACTTCAGTAATATCTTCTAAAGTTAAATAATCATAATTATAAATTGTCTCTTTCATATATAGTCATCATCCTTTCACAAACGCTTTAATTACTAAATGTTAAGCCATCATCATTACTAACTAACTCTATATCTTTTAAATCATTACCATCTGGAACAGATACATCTAAAACCAACTTATCACCTTTAAGACGTGGTGTATTATTAATATAATAGTAATCTAAACTACCATAACCATTTATAGTAATAGAAGCATCTCTAAATGTTTTCCCACCGTCAGTTGTAACTAAAAACTTTTTATATCTATCATCTTTACCTAATAGTCCTAAATCAAAGATAAATCCTATCTTTTCATCAACAAAAGTAACATCAGTATCTCTATTTACAATTAAATATTTATCTTCATTTTTTAAAATATTTTTAAAACTTAAACCATTATCAGTAGACTTTTCTACAACAATTATATCTTTACCTGCTAAAGCTGTATCAATAACTCTTACTCTAATAATATCAGTCTTATTAAATCTACTTTCATCTAAAATACTTGATAAAAAGCTCTCTATTGTCGTAGAACCATAACTACCATTTTTAACATCCATTGTCTCTATTTCTTCTTCAATATTTTGACTATATGTATCTTTAATTACATTACCATTATCATCAAAAAATTCTGTCCTTAAATAATCTTCTTTACTAATCTCTTTATCATAATACATCTTCTTTCTTAAAGTATTTCCCCTAACAAAAGGATTAATATAGTCATAATAGGAAACTGTATCACTTGCTAAAAATCTACTCTTTGATTCCACTAGTCTTTTATTATAAAGAGTAACGACACTATCTCTATCACCTAAAAAATAGCCTAAAATTAAGAATAATAATATAACAGTAACTACTTCAATAAATATATATAATGTAAAAAGCTTAATTTTCTTTTCTTTCTTTGTTTTATATATACTTATAATAGAAAAAACTATAGTTATTAAAATTATTATAATAAAAACAAGTTTAATAATACCAAAGTAAGTATAATTATAATGAGCAAGTACTAGATAACCGATAAAATATAATATTACATAAATAACTCCATAAAAGGGAGGACTTTTTAATAAGTTTTTCATAAGTATCAAACTCCTTTATCTAATTATACTATCTTTTTCAATACTTTAACATAATTATTATTTTTAACTTAGCTATTTTGACATATACTATACTTTACTATATAATGTTTGTGAATCACTTAAAGCATGAATATGTGTAGGGTGATGTCTAATTAATATATCTAAAGTGTTCAGATTTGAACACTAAAAAAAGCCCGTCATATTTGACGGGTTTAAATATATTATTCTTTAATTATTCTCTTACTACAGTAATAAGTAATTAGTAAGTAACCACCGTATATTACTACAAGGAATACTGCTGTTAAAACTATGGCAAGTAATAAACTCTCATTACCAAATGTTTCTAAGATATAATTACAGAATATTATACCAAAGATAGAATGGATAATGGCAACTACAAGTGGTGCTAAGAAGAATATGGCTATTTGTCTAAACAAAGCTTTATTAATTAACTTTTCATCGGCACCTATTTTCCTTAACATCTTAAATCTTTCTTTATTTTCAGTCGCTTCACTTAACTCTTTTAAAGCAAGTATAGCAGCACTACTTATTAAGAAGATTACTCCAAGATATAGACCAATAAAAGTTACTAAAGCCCCTAGTCCTACACTACCTTCATATATAGAAAGTCTTGTACTAGCACCTAATGTTGATTCAATATTTTCAAGAGCATCACTTTTACTTAATAATAAATCTTCTATTTCCTGTTTTCCTTCATCGGTATCAGCTTTATAGTTAGCATATAAATATTCTTTTTCGACTGTTAAATTACTAACAGCATCATCTGGTACAATAAATATTCCATCATTAACATGGCTATTAGATATCTCTAAGAAACCATCCATACATTTATCATACTTAGGATAATAGGTTTTACCTGAAATAGTAATAGTTGCAGAAGCCTTTAAAGCCATATTTCTAACACTAACCATATTATCATAATCAGCGATAACTAAATACTCATCATCATCTAAGCTATAAGTATCAAGTCCAAGTACTTTAGCAGCTTTATTATAATCACTTATTGTAACAATCTCTTCAACTGCATCATAAGTCATAAATGGGTATTTCTTATATACTTCATTATAAGCACTACCTAAAGTATCTCTAACAGTAAGTTCATCTGTGGTATAAGTATTAATACTGACTATATCTTTATAATAGTTATTTACATCAAAACCTACACTATTTAAATCATCTTCTATGCTTTGATAAGAGTTATTTACTTGCTGCTCACTATATCCATATTCTTCCATAAACTCTCTTGGTATATCTCTAGTTTTAGCAAGTTCTATATCAACAGGTGCCAACTCTTTTAAGTTCGCTGTCATAGCATTTTTCATTGACATACAACTTGAAAAGACACAGATTGTTACAAATAACATTAAACATATAACTGTCATTGAAAAGACTGTAGTATTAATCTTGCTACTAAACTGTTTTATTGTAAAACTATTTAGTCCTTTATAATAAAACTTCTTAAAGTGTTGTAATACTCTTAAGACAAGTCCTGATAATGAGAAAAATAGTAAAAATGTTCCTAAGGCCCCAAGACCTATAATTAAGAATATTTGCCATGTCTCTCTTAGTAGGTTATCTACACCAATAGTTACAGAATAATAAGAGTATCCTAATATAACAACGGCTATTATAAAGATAACTATACAAAGATATGGATTCTTCAACTTAACAGTTTCAGTCTTTTTATTAGCATTAATTAAATCTATTAACTTACAACGTGAGACACTAATTGTATTAAATATCATTACAAGTAAATACATGATACCAAAGTAAATTATCGTCTTAACAATTGCCTCAGTACTTATAACAAAGGTAAACTCTGTAAGGTCTGCTTCAAACATATTGGCAACGATAACACTCATAACTTGGGATAAAGCACAGCCTAGTAAGAGTCCTACTACAAGAGATAATAAACCAATTAAAAATGTTTCGACAACTAATATTTTAGATATTTTACCTTTACTCATACCAAGAGTCATATAAATACCAAACTCTTTATTTCTTCTTTTCATTAAAAATCTCGAAGCATAAATTATAAGAAAGCCTAGAACAAAAGAAACAAAGACAGAGACACCACTTAACATATTTAACATTAAGTCTATAATATCTCTAGTACTTTCTGATACTTTCATCATCGCTGTCTGACTGTCTATCGCATTAAAAACATAGAATATGGCAACACCAAGTACTAAAGTAAAAAAGTAAATAGCATAGTCACTAACACTCTTCTTAATATTTTTAAAAGCAAGTTTAAAGAGCATCATTTAAATCCCCTCCTAAAAGGGTAACTACATCAATAATCTCATCAAAGAACTCTTTTCGACTCTTATCTCCCCTTATAATCTCATTAAATATTTTACCATCTTTAATAAAGATTACTCTTTTAGCATAACTAGCAGTAAAAGCATCATGAGTAACCATTAAAATAGTAGCATCCAACTCATCATTTAAGTAGTTAAAACTATCAAGTAACATCTTACTAGATTTAGAGTCTAAGGCTCCAGTTGGCTCATCGGCAAGTATTAGTTTAGGCTCTGTAATAATTGCCCTAGCACTAGCAACTCTTTGTTTTTCACCACCACTCATTTGATAAGGATATTTGTTTAGAATATGAGTTATACCTAGTTTTTTAGCCGTATCTTTAATAAGACTATCTATCTCTTTATAACCCTTATCTTGAATAGATAAAGCTAAGGCAATATTTTCATATGCAGTTAAGGTATCTAAAAGATTAAAATCTTGAAAGATAAAACCTAACTCTTCCCTTCTAAACTTATTTAAATCATTTCCTTTTAATTTAGTAATATCAACCCCATTCATATAAATATGACCTGAAGTTACTCTATCAATAGTAGAAATACAGTTAAGTAAAGTTGTTTTACCACTACCTGATGAACCCATAATAGCAACAAATTCACCTTTACTTACTTCAAAAGAAATATTATTAATCGCTTTAGTTAAACCACTTCTTGACCCATAATATTTCTCAATATTATCAATCTTTAATAAATTTGACATAATTTTTCCTCCTTGTATAGAAATATACTACTATTTATGTCATTTGTCGTTTGTTTAACCTTACAGAACCTTACTTTTTTGTAATACTTAATCTTTTTTGCTCATCGATACAACAATCATCTTTTATAAAAGCTGCTTTAGTGTAATAGAGTTGTTCGGAAACCTTTAAAAAGGGGTTAACAAAATTATAAAAATATG
>CAMMMH010000034.1 GCA_946497955.1 uncultured Mycoplasmatota bacterium
TATCATAGGTAATTAACTTTTTTCCAGTATAATCAGTTTTTTTGCTCAAAAAAGCCCTAGAACCTTTATATATTAAAGATTCTAGAGCTTTTTAACTTTTTTTCATTATTTTATCCTGTTTTCTTTTAAAAGACACTTGTTCATAATAAAAATTTATAGTATAATTTCTATAGAATAAGAAGGTGTTAACGTGTTAGGTACAATTAGAGAAATAGTAGATAATAATGTTATTCTAGATTTAACTATAGATATAACTAAGCAAGCTAATTTATTGAATTTACATGTTATCTTTGAAGATAATGGCACAAAAATAGTAGGAGAGATTGTTAATAGTACTAAAACAACTTTAAAAATAAATATCGTAGGAGAAATAAAAGATAATAGATTTTTACCTGGTATTAGTGCTAAACCCTCATTTAAATCTACTACTAGAATAGTAACAATGGATGAACTTGCTTTAATATTAGGACCAATGGAACCAACTGTTAAAGAAGTTACTTTCGGTTATTCTAATATTTATCAAAACTATAAAATTAATGTAGATATAAATGGTTTCTTCAGTAATCATTTTGCCATATTAGGTAACTCTGGTGCAGGTAAGTCATTTTCTGTTAGTCGTATCTTACAAAATGTTTTTGCCGACCCTAAAAAAAGTCCTGTTGGTGCTCACGTCATAATGTTTGATGCCTATGGTGAATATACAAGAGCTTTAGGTAATATTGATAAAGTAAATCCTAATATGCATTATAAAACTTATACAACTAATCCTGATAATCCAAACAGTGAAGTTTTAAATATTCCTTTATGGTTACTAGGAGTAGATGATTTAGCTTTACTTCTTGACGTTACAACACCTAATCAAATACCAATAATTGAAAAAGCTTTATCACTTGTTAATATCCTAACAGGAGATGACCCTGATGTTATTAAATATAAAAATGATATAATTGCAAGAGCAGTCCTTGATATCTTATTAAGTGGCCATCAGTCTACTAAGATAAGAGACCAAGTAATAGCAGTCTTAACTAAATTTAATACTAAAGACTTAAGCCTTGATGCTAAAATAGTTCAACCTGGTTATGTTAGAACCTTTAAACAATGTTTATATATAGATAAAACTGGTAAATTAATGGAAATGGAGTTAGTAGTTAACTTTGTTAAACAATTCATCATGGATGACTTTAACTTAGAAGATAGACCAGAGAAGTTTATTGCCTACACTCTAAAAGACTTAGAAACAGCAATGGACTTTGCCCTTATCAGTGAAGGAATACTAAAGAGTGATAAAGTCTATGACTATGCTAATGTTTTAAGTGTTAGATTACATACTCTTGCTAATAGTCCTAATCATGTATTCTTTGATTCAACTTCTTATATTTCTAAAGATACATATTTAGATAGACTGTTTACTAATATGAATGGAGAACGTTGTCAAATAGTAAACTTTAATATAAGTTATATAGAAGATAGACTTGCCAAAGTTATAACTAAAATAATATCAAAATTAATCTTTGATACTGCAGTTACTAATGAAAATCGTGGTAGTGTTCCATATCATATAATAATAGAAGAAGCGCATAGATACGTTCAAAAAGATACTGATACAGAGATACTTGGTTATAATATCTTTGACCGTATAACTAAAGAAGGACGTAAATATGGAGTTTTATTAGGCTTAATTACCCAAAGACCTAGTGAACTTTCTGATACTGCAATATCCCAGTGTTCAAACTTTGTTATTTTAAGAACCTTGCACCCTAAAGATTTAGCATACATCAAAGATATGGTACCATCAATAACTATGGAAGTTGCAAATCAACTAAAAAGTCTAAAACCAGGTAATGCCATTGCCTTTGGTAGTGCTTTCAAAGTACCAATTAATATGCAATTTCAAAAAGCAGACCCTGAACCTTTGTCTAATAACGTTGATATTAAAAATATTTGGTATAAAACTAATTAAACACTTTTCTAATTCAAAAAAATATGATAGTATAATATATAGTTAATAGGAGGATAAGATATGGCTTTAGATAAATTAAAAAAATTAATAGGTAGTGATTCTGAAGATTTTGAAGAAGAGATTAAAGAGGAGGAGTATTATAAAGTGAGTAAAGAAGAATATATGGACGAAAACGGTGTAGCCGGCAGTAAAATGATGTTATTAGAACCACGTGCTTATTCTGAAAGTCAACAAATAGCAGATTATTTAAAAGAAAGAAATGCTGTAGTTGTTAATTTAAAACGTGTAACCCCAGACCAAGCGAAAAGAATAGTAGACTTTTTAAGTGGTACTTTATATGCTATAGGAGGAGACTTACAAAAGTTAGGTGGAGGAATATTTTTATGTACTCCGAATAATGTTAATGTAGAAGGAGAAATTAGTGATGATGCTCCACCAAAGCCACCTAGAAAATCTAAGAAACAAGAAGACGACGAATTTGATTGGTAATAACCCGGACTAAGGGATGTGATATTAATGGACAAATTTAACTATGAAGCGAATGGTTATAATCGTGCTGAAGTTAATAAATTTGTAACAGATGTAATTAAAGAGACAGAAGGTATAATAAAAAAGTGTAAAGACCAGAAAAAAGAAATAAGAGAACTTAAAGATAAACTAAGTCACTATGAGGATTTAGAGAACACTTTAAAACAATCTTTAATTAATGCTGAAAAGACTGCTGATAATGTTAAGAGACTAGCAAGAGAAGAAGCTGATATTATAGTTAGTGATGCTAAACATAATGCTTCAAGGATAGTGGGAGAGTCATTATTAAAAGCTAGAAAGATAGAACAAGAGGCGGATACATTAGAGAAAAATGTCAAAATATTTAAACGTAAATTAAAAATCATAGTAGAACAACAAATGGCTGTAGTAGAAGAAATAGAAACACTAGACTTAGAAGATAAATAGTCTAGTGTTCTTATATCTTAGAAAGGAGGATTATGAAAGAAGATAAAGAACTTGAGAAGTTAATCTTAAAATATTCTGCTGCCTTAAAAACGTTAGAAACAGAAATTAGCATATTATTACAAGATTATGAACTAGAAAATAACTATAATCCTGTAGAACATATAAAATCAAGATTAAAGACTTATGAAAGTGCCAGTAAGAAATTAATATCTAGAGGCTATGAAGTAACAACTAAAAATATAGAAGAACATGTCCATGATATGGTAGGTATAAGAATAGTATGTTCTTTCTTATCAGATGTTTATAAAATAGTAGAGTTAATAGAAAATAGTGACCAGATAACAGTTTATGATAAAATAGATTATATAACTAATCCTAAAGATAGTGGTTATTCTAGTTATCATTTATTAGTGTATGTTCCTATTTATTTAATTAATGGTGTACACTTAGTTAAGGCAGAAATACAGATCAGAACAGTTGCGATGGACTTTTGGGCTAGTTTAGATCATAAGATAACTTATAAATTCCAAGGTAAAATTCCTGAAGAAATAAAAGAAGGCATGTATAAATGTGCTGAAGATATTCATGCTCTTGACCAAAAAATGTTAGAATTAAATGAGGAAATGCAAGTAATTAAAGATGACCAAGAAATTATATAGTATAAAAAGAGATAAATCCTCCATAATATTTATGGAGGGATTTTTATGGATGATGAAAATGAAGTAAATGTTTTAGATGAACTTAATAAAGGTGCTTGTATGGGAATGGATGCTATTCATTTTGTCTTAGAAAAAGTAAAAGATGATAGTCTACGTACTGAATTAAATAGACAATATGAAAAGTATAAGAAGATATCTGATGAAATTTGTGAACTTTATCCTGAATATAGTGATAAAAAACCCCATGAGACTAATGCTATGAATAAAGTAATGACTTGGTATGGCGTTAATATGAAGACTCTAACAGATGATAGTACCTCTAAAATAGCAGAACTCTTAGTACAAGGAACTAATATGGGAATAATTGAAGGAAGAAAGCTTTTAAATCATAAAGAAACAGACCCTAATGTAACAAGATTAACTAAAGAATATGTTACGATGCAAGAAGAAACGATAGAAAAGTTAAAACAATTTCTATAGCTTTTTTTATTTTTTTGGTGTTATAATATGGTTACTTTAGTAAAGGGGGAATTATTTTATGAAAAATACTAAAGAAAATAAAGTTACTAATTTAAAGTTACATGAGAAAGATTTGAAAAAGAATTATGCTCTTAAAGGTGCAGTAGCAGGTGTAGCACTTTCTGCTATACCTATTGGAATTGCAGTAGCAAGTAATGTTTTTGGTATGAATATTAGAATGGATGATGCTACTTTTGTTGGTGATTTCGTCAATAATGTATATGGTGCTATAGGAACTTTGCCTGGTGCCGTTGCTCTAGGTGCTACTATGACTGCAATAGGTGCTGCTATAGGTACAGATAAAGCAGAAGAAAAAGTAAGAAGAGCAAAATAGCAAGTTACATATTTGACAAAAATCTTTTTTTTGATATAATACAGATACTTTAACAAGGGGGGATTAATATGTTTAAAGTAAAAACTAAAGAAGAAAGGATTAGAGAAAAGGAAGAAAAAGTAAAGGTTACTAACTTAGAAATTTATGCAGATAAAATATCTGATTCTTATACTCTAAAAGGCTTTGTTGCCACAGGAACTTTATGTGCTACTTTGTTTGGATCAAGCTTTGCTTGGGGAATAGGAAATGTAAGAGTACCAGCTTTAGGTGATACTGTAAATGAAGTTCTTGCTACTCTTCCTAAGTATCTTGCATATCCTATTACTGGAACTTCTATTGTAGCAGTGTTAGGATTAGTATGTTTTGGAATTGCTGCAAAACGTTCAGAATGTAAAATTGATAAAATGGAAAGATTAAAGTATTTTATGGAAAATAAGGATGCCATAAATAATGGAGCAGATAAAGAAATAACAATATTAGATGCCAAACATCTTAGCTGGAAAAAACTAGAAAATTATGAAGAAAAAGGAAGAAGTAAAGTATTAAGATAACTCTTAGTACTTTTTTTCATGTTAAAATAACTGGAATATTTGTTTAGGTTATGATATTCTATATTTAATAAATTGATATAGGGAAGTGGTACCATGAACGAAAAAACTTATAATGAAGTATTTGATGAAAAAAGCCCTAAAGTTAAACAATTATATTGGAATATTGCCTTTGGATTACAAGATGTTGATAGATTAAAACCATCTAAATATATGGTAGATTTAACTAATGAACATATTGACGGTAAAAAAACATATAAAGAAGTTAAAGATGAAATAATATCATACTATTCTAAAGATACCAATGTATCTAATAGTGAAAAAGAAGCTGATGAAGTATCACTTGCTATCTATGAGATACTAAGTGATAAAGCTTTTAGATTTGATTACCTAACTTATAAGAATTATCATAAAAGATTATTTCAAAACCTTGATAAAGATATATATCATCCTGGAGAATTTAGAACCTATAACATTACTAAAGATGAAGAAATATTAGATAATGATACAGTAAGTTACCAGTCTTATGATTTAATAGAAGAGTCTTTAAAGTATGATTTTGAAGAAGAGAAAAATATAGATTATATTAATATGAGTGAAAGTGAATTGGTTAATAGAATAGCAGAGTTTACCTCAAGAATTTGGCAAGTACATCCATTCAGTGAAGGTAATACCAGAACAACTGCTATCTTTATTCAAAAATATTTAATAAGTATGGGCTTTAATGTTAATAATGAACTATTTAAAGATAATTCTCTATATTTTAGAAATGCTTTAGTAAGAGCGAATTATATAAATTATAATAAAGGTATTAAAGAAGATAAAAGTTACTTAGTTATGTTTTTTGAAAACTTATTACTAGGAAAAAATAATAAATTAGATAATAACAAGTTACATATTTAATGGAGGAGAATATTAATGAAAACTAAAGAAGAAAAAATAAGAGAATTAGAAGAAGAGGTAAGGGTTACAGATTTAAAAGTCTATGAAAAAGAAACATTTAAAAAATCATTAGTAAAAGGAACTATTTCTGGTGTAGTAACATTTGCAATTCCTGTAAGTATTTCTGTAGCAAGTAATGTGTTTGGAATAAATCTTAACTTAGATGATAGTAATATATTAAGTATGTTATATGAATGTTTATCTATTTTCCCTGTTTCTGTTACTCTAGGTACAATTGGAGCTATACTTCAAGAAGCATGGCATCTTCTTTCTGCTGACCTTGATGTACAAGAGATGAGAAAATTAAAGTACTTTGTTGAAAATAAAGAAGAAATAACTAAAGTTGTCAATATGAATATTTTAGATGTAAAGTATGGTCCATCTGTTATGGACTTGAAAAATTATGCTAATAAGGGTAGAAGTAAAGTATTAAGATAACACTTAGTACTTTTTTCTTTATCTTGATTTATCTAAATATAAATAGTAAAATAAAAATATAATAGAACGAATTATTATAAGGAGTAAATATGGCTGAGGTTAAGAATAAAAAAAAATTTATAATAGCAACTATCTTAATAACATATTTTATAGTTTTTTTATGTTACAATTTTTATGCTGATGGCTTTTATAAATCTAATAGCAGTACATATGGATTATCTATGTTTTACACAATAAATAGCTTTAGTAACTTTTTACCATTTTATATATATTTAGGATTTTTAGCTACTAATTTTATTCCTAGTCAATACTATAAAAATAAATATAGTAAATTTCAAAAATTTATTATTACTAGAGTAACTAATAAAGTAAGAACTAAATATGAAATAAAAAAAGTATTAATATATTCTTTTATATTTAGAATATTATTACATATTTTGGTCTTTTTTATAATAAATACATTTTTTGTAGAAATAAATTTTTCTTTTTACAAAGACCCTTCATATTATCCAGATGGTTTTTTTGCTTTATCATCTAACTGTTTTTTATCTTTCATTTTATTTATTATTTATTCAAGTATTGGTTTCAGTGTTTTCTCATTATTTATTTATAGTTTAATATATTATATAAGAAATTTTTATGTATATAAAGTTAGTGGCATTATTATGTCAATAATAGGTGTTTTTCTACCAGCTTTCTTAGGTAATTTATACTTATCAATTTCTAATAATTATAATTCTTTAGGAATAGGTTTACTATATTTAATTTATAGTGGCAATTTATTGTCACCTGGTATAGATACCTTAATATATCGACCCTCAATACTTACAACGAATATATACTTTTTTGTAAGTTGTTTTGGATATTTATTAATAAGTTTAATTTTAATATTAATTAGATATAGAAAAGAGAGAAAATATGATTAAATTATTAAAAAAAGATAGATTACAATTTTTATTAATTTTTATTGTTACTAATATATTTTGCGCTATTTTTTTACTATCTCCTAAAAGCCCTGAAATTGATTTAATATCAAGTTTAACATCCACTAATTATATTACTTTAATATTAAATAATATCTATATATTTTATATGTTTAAAAAAGCTAAAAAAGTAAAAAGTATTTATGATAAAATTATATGTAGGATTGGTAAGAAAAAGTTTTTCTGTAAATATATATTAAATGGTATAGTTGATATTTTAGTCTTTCTTTTTATTACTTATCTAACAATATATTTAAAATTAGGAATAAATATAAAATTAATGAATTTTTTTATAATTTTCCTATTTCTCAATTTTATTAATTTTTTAATACAAGAATTATTTTCTATGTTAATATTTTTAACTAAAAAGGGAAATAAATATATAGTTATTCCAGTTATAATGAATTTAGTATTTTATTATTATTTTATTCCTTTTTTAATAAAGATAATGGAGGTCGTATAATATGTTAAAAATTGAAAATTTATGTAAAAAATTTAAACATCATGTTATTTTTGATAAAGTAAATTTGTCATTAGAAAATGGAGATTTAGTTCACTTATATGGTATAAATGGAAGTGGAAAATCCACTTTATTTAAATTAATAGCAGGTATCTTAGAACCGGATAGTGGTACAATCACCATTGATAAAAATAAAAGAGTAGGTGCAGTTATTGAAAATCCTGGTTTTATTGAAAATGAGACTATTCTTTATAACCTAAAATATTTATATACACTTCTTAATTCTTGGAATGACGAAGTACAAGAAAAAATTGAAAAATTATGTAAAGAATTTAATTTAGATTTATACAGTAAGGAAAAACTAAAAAATTATTCTTTAGGAATGCGTCAAAAAGTTGCAATTATACAAGCTATTATGGAGGAACAAGATATAATACTTTTAGATGAACCTATAAGAGGGTTAGACCAAGAAGCAACATTTGAATTTTTTAAAATTATTAATAATTTGGCAAAGAAAAAAGATAAAATAATAATTATCGCCTCTCATGATTTAATGGATAAATTAAATTATAATAGAAAACTAATAATAAAGGATTGTAAAATTTATGATGAAACTAGTAAGTAAAAATATCAGTTATATTTTAATAATAGTTCTTTCTTTTATATTACATTATTTATTTAAAGATTCCTCTTATTATTTTTATGTAAAATATATTACTACTTTTAGAGCAATTGATATTATGTATAGCATTATTTTTTCTTTTCTTTTCTTCAAAGTATATCTAGATAAGTATTATTACTATGTTCTAAATAGAAATAGTATTATTACAAGACTTGGCAAAAAGAAATATTTGTTTTATATTAGTAAGAAAATATTAACTAATACTATATTTTTATTTATTATAAATTTAATAATAGATTTTATTTTTACTAATGCTTTAGAATTTAAATTATTATTAAGTAATATTATTATAACTATGATTATAATGATAATTCTTCCCAAAAAGAGGGAATACAATAATGAATTATTAATAATTATTGGTATTGTACTATTAATTAAATTGATTATTTATAAAATTATTATATAAAAGGTGATGTTTATGGAGTTATTAGTACCAGCAGGAGATATAAATTCATTTTATGCGGCACTTAATAATGGGGCAAATGCTATCTATTTATCAGGTAAAATGTTTGGAGCAAGGAGTTATGCTAAAAACTTTACAGAGGATGAGTTAAAAACAGTCTTAAAACTAGGTAAAATATATGGCGTTAAGATATATGTAACGATGAACACTTTAGTAAAAGAAAATGAAGTGGAAGATTTTCTTAAAGAAGTAGAGTTTTTATATAATCTAGGAGTAGATGCTATTTTAATGCAAGACTTTGGTATGATATCTTTATGTCTAGAAAAGTATCCTAATCTAGTAATCCATGCTTCTACTCAAGTTAATAGTAGTAGTTATGAGACTATTAAACTTCTATATGAAATGGGAGTAAAAAGAGTAGTGCTTCCAAGAGAAATGAGTATAGATGAGATAAGACAAATAGATATACCTATAGAACTAGAAGTCTTTATTCATGGAGCCTTGTGTGTAAGTTATTCTGGTAACTGCCTTTTTAGCTCGATGTTAGGAGGTAGAAGTGGTAATAGAGGAGAATGTGTTGGTAGTTGTAGACTTCCTTATAAATTATATAAAGATAAAACTCTAATAGATGAAGGATATCTCTTATCAATGAAAGAGTTAAATACTTCAATTGATATTAAAAAGTTACCTAGTAATGTTACCAGCCTTAAAATAGAAGGAAGAATGAAAAGCCCATCTTATGTAGGTTTTATTACTAAGTATTATCGTAAAATACTTGATGGGGAAGAACTTTCTACTAAAGATTTAGAAGACTTAAAGAGTATGTTTTATAGAGGTTTTACTAAAGGACATTTATTTAATGATGAAGATTTAATAAATAAAAAAAGTCCTAATCATTTAGGCAGCCATTTAGGTAAAGTTATAGATGTCAATGATGAGAGAATTAGAATAGAATTAGATAAACCTTTATTACAAGGAGATGGTATTAGATTTAGGGAAAGTAATAAAGGAATGATAGTTAACTATCTCTATGACTTAAAAGATAATCTAATTAATAAAGGTAACTCTAAACAAATAGTTGAAGTTGATAATAAAGTTAAGTTAACTAGTCTAGATGAAGTTAGAAAGACTACAGATAAATCTCTTGAAATAACAGATTTTACGATTACAAGAAAAGTACCTATTAATATAGAGGTAAAAGCCAAAGTAGGAGAAGAGTTTGTTCTAACTTTTAGTGATTTAAAACATACAGTTACTTATAGAGGTAGCATAGTAGAGAAATCTATTAATAATCCTATATCTAAAGATAGATTAATTACTCAGTTAGAAAAGTTAGGTAATACACCATTTATTACTAAACATATAAATATAGATATGGATAAAGATATCTTTATTAGAATAGGTGATTTAAATATTGCAAGAAGAACTTTATCAGAAAGATTAATAGGAGAAAGACTTAATGATTATAAAGAACCTATTATTAAAGAAGTAACTTTTGATAAAATAAATACTAAAGAGATAATAGACTTAGATAGTTACAAGGAAGTAGAAAGAAATCCATTTTATCTAAAAGATGTTTTAAAAGATAAAAGTATTGTTAGTAATTTATTTAGACCAACTACTGATGTAATCGCCTCATACCATCTTAATGTCTTTAACTCATATACTGCCTATTATCTTTATAAGTTAGGATATAAAGCCATTACTTTATCAGTAGAACTTAATAATATAGAGTTAAAAGATTTAATAGAATCTATTAGAAAAAGATTTGGTAATATTCCATTAATAGTTAAAACTAAAGGCTATGTAGAAATAATGTTAATTAAAGGTAATATCTTAAATATAGATAAAGATACTCCTTATACTTTAGTTAATGTAAGAAATGATAAATTTAAAACTTACTTTGATGGAATATGTACTCATATTAATTCTAGTTATATTCTTAACTTAGATGAGAAAGAGTTTAATTATTCTAATATCTATTTTTCTAAAAGTTAAAATAGTTTTAAATAGTTATATGTGCTACAATATAAATAACTAAAGGAGGTAATAAGTTGTGAAAATTATAGATTTTATTATGAATAACAATAATTATTTAGAAGATTTTATAACTAGAAGCACCTATCATTCTAATGCAATTGAAGGTAGTACTCTTACCTATGCAGAAACATATGCTATTCTTTTTAATGATAATAGTTTTAAGATAAGTGGTAGAGAGCCTAGAGAAATATATGAAGCGATAAATCATAAGAAAGCCATGGATGTTTTATTTGAAAAGTTAAAAAGTGATGATTTAGAACTTAATGAAGAATTTATAAAAAAAATTAATGAGACAATAAATCAAGATATAAGAGATACAAAAGGCTATAGAAAAGTAAGTGTTATGATTAAAGGAAGTGATGATATTCCTCCTAAACCAGAACAACTTAATAATTTAATGATGTATTTTGTCTATAATTATAATCATAATGAGACTAAAGATATATTCGAAAAAATTGCAGGCTTTCATATAGAGTTTGAACATATTCACCCTTTTGAAGATGGCAACGGAAGAACAGGGAGACTCCTTATTAATTTTGAACTATTAAAAAATAATATTCCACCAATTGTTATACCTAAAGAAGAAAGAACAAAATATTTTGAACTATTAAGAAGTAAAGATATAACTGCTTTAGCTTCATGGCTTAAAGAATTATCAGATAAAGAAAAAGAAAGGATAGAATTGTTTAATTCTTCTAATAGTTAATTATGAAAGTTAAAAAAGAATTTTATTTGCCTAATAAAGGAGTTTTGAGTTTATATAATATTAGTTATTTAGAGAGTGATTTTAATTTAGTTATAAAAAATATTACTGATAGTCTAAAATGTGAAGCTTCTAAAGACCTTTATAATTCTATTAGTAGTAAATTATCGGCATTTAAAGATAATGACAGTTTAGGCAACGATTTGAAAATGATTTTTTCTGATTTGAAAGCAAGAAGTGAAGAAAAGAAGGAAGAGTCATTTTATATGTTTAAAGATACTATGCTAAAAGATGAATTTATAGAATATTTAACTCCTATTGATTATAATCATCAGTCTAATTTAAATTTATTTAACCAAAATAATACTAATTCTATAACTTATCAAGAAAGTCTATATGGACTATCATTTCCTACTAATATTATTACCTTTGAAAAAATTGCTAGTTTCTTAAATAGGGATAATATTGATAAATATCAAAAGTATTTAAGAGAATATTTACAAGTTTTTAATTTTGAATATAGAGGAATTTATTCTAAAGAAGATATAATCAAAGAAGAGTTAAATAGAATAATTAAGAGTGATTTTAGTAATCTATTTAGTAATAAGTATTTCCTTGAAAAACAGATAGAAGAAGAATATCATAGAAAAGATGAAATGGCACAAGCGAATGAAAGAGTTTTAAAATTAGGTTATATTAATAAATAAGTAAAAGGAGAAAACTATGAAAATTGAAAAAGAGTTTTATTTACCTAATAAAGGTATTTTAAATCTATATAACATTAGCTATTTAGAAGAAGATTTTAATCTAGTTACAGATAAAATATCTAATAGTCTTGGTAATATAACTATTGACGTTAATAGTAGGTTACTTTCTAAATTTTATCATTTACGAAAGATAAAGATTCAAGATAAAAAAGTAATTAGAAATAAGTCATTATATTCTCCTGATATATATAGAATATATTTAGTTGAGGATTCTTTTCTAAAGTCATTAACATCAATCAATTATGGACATGAAATTATCAGTTTTAAGGAAATAGATACTTTTATTAGTGAAAATAATAATCCTAAATATTTAAAAGCTTTAGAAGAATATTTACAAATATTTAATTTTGAATATAAAGAAAGTTATATTAAAGAAGAAATAATTAAAAGAGAGTTAGATGAATTAGAGAAGAATAGAGATTTCTATAAAGTAGAGAGGTTTTTAGACCAAAAATATTTTCTTGAAATAGCTTTAGAAAATGATTATAAGAAAAAAGAAGAAATGGCGAAAGCGAATGAAAGAGTTTTAAGAATAGCTAATAGGAAAGTATAGTAATATAAGTACTATTACTTTTTTTAATTTCTAATCTGTGGTATACTAAGCTAGTAAGAAAAGGAGGAACTATGGATAGATTAAGTAGAGAAGAAGTACTACATGTTGCCTATCTAGCTCGTATTTCTTTAACAGAAGAAGAAATAGAGAAGTTTAGAGTACAACTTAAAGTACTAATGGATGATATAGATAAGATAAAAGAAGTTAAAGACTTTGATGATGAGATGATGTATACACCAATAGAAGATAATACTAGATTAAGAGAAGATGTTGTAGGGGAGATGTTAAGTGCAAGTGATGCGACAATAAATGCTCCTAAAAAGAATGGAAGTTTTATAGAAGTGCCGGTGATGATTAATGAGTAAATATTTAGATTTAGATATAAGAAAAATACATGAGTTATTAGTAGAGAAAAAAATAACTCCTCTTGATTTAGTAGATGAAGCCTTAAGTAGAATAGAAGAAAATAAAGACTTAAATGCCTTTATTACTATTAATGATAAAGTAAGAGAAGAAGCCAAAGGCTTAGGAGAAGTAGATAAAGATAATCTTTTCTTTGGTATTCCTATCGCTGTTAAAGATAATATTGTTACTAAAGATTTAAAAACAACATGTGCATCACATATCTTAGATAACTTTATACCAATATATGATGCTACAGTTGTAGAGAAAATTAGAGAAAATAAAATGTTAATTATTGGTAAAACTAATATGGATGAGTTTGCTATGGGGTCTACTAGTGAGACAAGTTACTTTGGCGCCCCACTAAACCCTCATGATAAAAAACGTGTTAGTGGAGGTAGTTCAGGTGGTAGTGCTAGTGCTGTATCAGGAGGACTTATTCCTCTAGCACTTGGAAGTGATACCGGGGGAAGTATTAGACAACCTGCTAGTTACACAGGAATAGTTGGTATGAAACCAACTTATGGAAGAGTATCACGTTATGGATTAGTCGCTTTCGCATCAAGTCTTGACCAAATTGGACCAATGACTAGAACTGTCTATGAGAATGCTAGTTTACTAAATGTCTTAGTAGGTGAAGATGATAGAGACCTTACTAGTGTCAAAAAAGAAAAAGAAGACTTTACAAGACTAATTGGGGAAGATATTAAAGGTATGAAGATAGCCTTACCTAAATATTTTGTTAGTGATATTGTTGATGAAGAGATTAGTAAGAGAATTAAAGAAGTCATTTCTTATTTAGAGAAAAACAGTGCAGTTGTTGATATTGTTGATATGAAATACTTAGATACAGCTGTTAACCTTTATCAGATAATCGCTATGGCTGAAGCTAGTAGTAACTTAGCACGTTTTGATGGTGTTCGTTATGGATTTAGAGCAAGTGATGTAAATAGTGTTGATGAAATGTATGGAAAAACACGTGGTGAAGGTTTTGGTGATGAAGTTAAAAGAAGAATTATGGTAGGTTCTTACATACTAAGTGGTGAGAATGCTAAAACATATTATGATAAAGCCTTAATGGTACGTGATGATATAACTAAAGAGTTTAATCGTATCTTCAAAGAATATGATTTAATTATTGGACCAACTACAACAAGAGTCGCTCCACTTCTTGGTAATTCCAAAGATGACCCTCATAAAGCCTTTATGGATGATGTTTTAGTAATACCTGTTAATATGGCAGGGCTTCCTGGCTTAAATATTCCTGTAGGAAAAAATAGTGAAGGTATGCCTATTGGACTACATATAATTGGTAAAGCCTTTGATGAAGCGACTATTTATAAACTTGCTAGTTTTCTTGAGGAGGTGTTTTAAATGAGTAACTATATTCCAACTATTGGTCTTGAAGTACATGTCGAAATAAAAAGTAAAAGTAAACTTTTTTCTGATAGTGCCAATGCCTATGGTATGGCCACTAATACTTCTGTTAATGTAATTGACTTAGGCTATCCTGGAACATTACCTACACTTAATAAAGAAGTAATAAGACAAGCACTTAGAGCCTGTAAAGTCTTAAACTGTGATATTACTAGGAAAATGCACTTTGATAGAAAAAATTACTTTTATCCAGATAACTCTAAGAACTATCAGATTACTCAGAATAGAACTCCTATTGGTACTAATGGTTATGTTGAAATAGAAGTAGATGGAGTTAAGAAAAAAATAGGTATTTCTGATATTCATATCGAAGAAGATACTTGTAAGAGTGCCCATCGTGGTAGTGTAAGTCTTTTAGACTTTAATAGAGCAGGGGTACCTTTAATAGAAATAGTAACAACTCCTAGTATTAGTAATGGTAAAGAGGCGATGGCCTATCTTACTAAATTAAAAGAGATGTTATTTTATGCTAATATTAGTGACTGCAAAATGGAAGAAGGAAGCATGAGATGTGATGCTAATGTTTCTATTAGTAAGACTGATGTACTTGGTGTAAGAACAGAGACTAAAAATATTGGTTCTATTCATAATGTTGGACTTGCTATTGAAAAGGAAATAGAAAGACAAGAAAAAGTTCTTGAAGCAGGTGGCATTATTAGAGAAGAAACAAGGCGTTTTGATGATAAGTTAGGCGAAACTATCCTAATGCGTGTTAAAGAAACAGGAAATGACTATCGCTACTTCATCGAACCAGATATTCCTTATCTAGAACTTACTGATGAGTTTATTAATGATTCTTTGAAAACTCTACCTTTACTTCCAGATGAACTAAGAAAAAAATATAGTGAGATTGGACTTAGTTCTCTACAAATAGAAAAACTAATCAATAATAGACCCTTAAACGATTATTTCTTAGGACTACTAGAATTTAAAACTAACTATGTAACAGCTGTTAATTTATTACTTTCAGATATCTCATCATACTTAAATAAACATAATAAAGTAATAACTGATACCCATCTTTCATATGAAAAACTAGTTAGTGTTGTTGATGCTCTAGAAAAAGGAGAGCTATCTAATAAAAATGTTAAAGACTTAATAGATTCACTAATGGAAAGAGATTTGACTCTTGATGAGTTAAAAAAAGAATTTAACATTAAAAATATTACAGATGACAGCTTCATTAAAGATATCATTACCAAAGTAATAGAAAATAATAGTGAAAGTGTAAATGACTATAAATCTGGTCATGATAGAGCTTTAAAATACTTAATGGGACAAGTAATGAAAGAGACTAAGGGTGCTGTTAATCCTAAGAAAGCTAGTGATATGTTAATTGAAGCTTTAAGGGTGTAAAAAATTTTTGTAGGTAAAATTATAATATGTTATCCTAATTATAGG
>CAMMMH010000035.1 GCA_946497955.1 uncultured Mycoplasmatota bacterium
AATTATTTTTGTATACTAAAAATAAATTAGAATAAATTATATTAGGTGATATTATTAAACATGTGATTATAGGAGTAATAGGATTTATCTTAATAACTATAGGTTTCTTTTATTTTATAGTTTATTCTAATCTATTTACGTTTGGTTATTCTTTTAGTGAATACCTAATTTTCATGGCTTCTAATATAAAAAATTATACTTTAATCCTTGGTATTATACTTTTAGTTATTTCTTTTAGAAAGGGGAAAAATAAATGATATATACATATGATATTTTACTTAATTGGACAAAAGATGAAAGATTAAAAGAGTTTTATGAATGGAATTTAGAAGATGATTTAGAACATATTAAAAAAATGCCTATTATTAGAATAAGTGAATCTTTCTTAAAAGATTTATTAACATCTAAAATAAAAATAGATAAAAGTTTTCTTTCTAAAATAAAATATAAAACAGAAAGTTATTTTCATAATGAAATAGATGTAATAGATTATGCTGTTATTGTTACTACTTTAAGAAAAGCTTTAGCATTAGAACTTGATAATGAAGGTAATGTTATGTATAAAAGTAATCTTTTAATAGATGAAGAAGAGGAGGTATTAGAAATAGGAGAAGAGTTAGTCGTTATGGATATTCCTTATAAAATTATGAGTAAAAATAATAAAGTCTCATATCTTACTAGAAAAGAAGAGGAAGAAAAGAAGTTCTTAACTAAAGAGATTAAGAAGATAAAAAAGAATAAAGAAGAATCTAAATTAAATTATTTATTTAAAGAGTTCTTTATAGATGATGTTGATACTTTTAATGATAAATTAAATGTATTAGAAAAAGAGATATCTAAAGATTATAACTCTTTTCATCATAAACTTTATAATCTCTTAAAACTATCTACAATAAAAAAGAAGTAATTATTTAAGTTTATAAGTCTTAGTAATTTCTTCTTCTTCTTTATTATCTTTCAATATTTTTTCATACTCATGACAATCAATTACTTCTTGAGTATATCTTATTATTAATTCTTCAAGTTTTTCTAAATCTATATCTTCTAAATTCTTATCTTTTTTATTTTTATCATTCATTATATAACCCCGCTTTAGTGATATAAATTATAAGATAAATAATTTTTGTTGTCAAATAGTATAAAAAGAAAATTATTGTAAATAATAGAGATAGGTGATGAATATGAAAAAAATATTATTATTGTTAGTATCATTAATTTTAGTAACTGGGTGTAACGATATGATGAATACCCCAACTAGAAGAGTAGAAGAATACTTAGGAAAATATCAAATATTAGATAGTACTGTCTTAACAGAACTTGATAATGTTGTAGATAATAGTGATTATAGCAAAGATTATAAAGAGGAATATAAGGAGTTAATGATTAAACAATATCAGAACTTATCTTATAAAATAAAAAATGAACAGACTAATGGTGATACTGCTAATGTTATAGTAGAAATAGAAGTCTTTGACTATAACAATGCTTTATCTGAGGCTGATGACTATATTGACGAGCATGAAAGTGAATTTGTTGATGATGAAGATGAAACTAGAAAAGAGAAAATAGACCATTACAAGATAAATGCCATGAAAGAAGTAACTGATAAAGCTAGTTATACTATTAATTTTAGTTTAGTTAAAGATAATAAAAAATGGGTTTTAGAGAAAATAAATGATAGTGATTTAGAAAAGATTCATGGATTATATGAAGACTAATAATATTATGTCAATTAATAATTAACATATGCAACCATTATTTGGTTGCTTTTTCTTGCTAATTTACATAAAATATGGTATTATAACACCAAATTGAAGGGGTATGTAGTATGAGTGGTAAAAGAGAAGTATTTGCAAAAGGATTTTGTGGTAAGAAATTATTTTTAATATTTGTAATAGGTTCTATCTTTGGAGCTTTCTATGAACAAATTCTTAATTTAGTTAAAGTTTATCTTGCCACAGGAGATATTGTCTGGGAATTAAGACGAGGAGTAATTTATGGCCCTTTTAGTCCTATCTATGGGGCAGGGGCAGTACTTTTTGTTTATTTATTAGTTAAACCAAACTATTCTAATATTAAAACCTATATTTATGGATGCTTATTAGGAGGAGGTTTTGAATACTTAATAAGTTTATTACAAGAAATATTTACTCATACGAGGTCTTGGGATTACTCTAGTTACTTTTTGAATATTGATGGAAGAACTACAATTCCTTATATGTTAGTATGGGGAGCCTTCGCTCTTATCTTTGCCAAAATAATTTATCCTTTTATATCTAAATTAATTGAAAAAATACCTGTAAATATTGGCAATATCATCTATTATTTCTTGCTAATATTCTTAATAATTGATATGTTTATATCATGGACTGCTTTATTTAGAAGTGCTATGAGAAGAGAGAGTATTGAACCTATCACTCCAGTTGGTAGATTATATGATAGAGTCTATCCTGATAGTGTTCTATCTAAAAGTTTTCCTAATATGGACTTTAAAGTTAGAAAGGATAAGTAGTATGATAACATTAATTTGTTTAATTCTAATATTTATTGCTTGGTTTTTATTAATTAAAGAATATATAGTCGCTTTAAAAGGCTCTAAAATAAACCTAAAAAGAACTTATGATGAACCTTCTTTTGCTGTCTTAATACCGGCAAGAGATGAATCTAAAGTAATCTCTAATCTCTTAGACAGTATAAAAAAGCAAACCTTTAAGATAGATTCTAAAGATATTTATATTATTGTTGAAAGTAGAAAAGATAAGACTGTTTCTATTGCTAAAGAAAGAAATGTTAATATTATCTATCGTAAAAATTTAACTAATAGAAGAAGAAAAGGTTATGCCCTTGACGATGCGATTAAAGAGATATTAAAAAAGAAAAAGCACTATGATGCATATTTTATCTTCGATGCTGATAATGTTTTAGATAGAAATTATTTCAAAGAAATGGTTAAAACTTATAAAAAAGGGTATGATATAGGTATAGGTTATCGTAATACTAAAAATGGTAATTCTAGTATTTTTTCAGCATGTTCTTCTCTAACTTTTTCGATGATTAATACCTTCTCTAATAATTATAAAATGAAACATAATCTAACTCTAACTGTTAGTGGTACAGGATTTTATATTAAAGGAGAAATATTAGAAGAACTAGGAGGATATCCCTTTAATAGTCTAACAGAAGATTATGAATTTACTTTATATGCTACTTTGAATGATTTAACTTCTTTTTACAATATTAAAGCAAAGTACTTTGATGAACAACCAACTGATTATGCTACTACGATTAAACAAAGAACAAGATGGGTAAAAGGTTATTTTGATTCAAGAAGAAAGTATTATCCTTTACTAAAGAACAAAGCAAGTAGAAAAGATAATAACTATCCTTCTGTCTATATTGCCTTAGTAGGAGTAAAACCCTATGTTTTGTTTGTTATTAGTGTTATTTTATACCTTGCAAATCTAATCTTCAGAATAATATCTAATTCTATTGTAAAGATAGAAGTTTATACTTTACTATTACAATTTTTCTTAATAATACTTGCAATTTACATTGTCCTATTACTATTTACAGGAATACTTTTAATAAAAGAAAAAGATAATCTAAGATTAAATAGAAAGATGAAGATAAAATCCTTGTTTTTTAACCCTTTATTTCTAGCAAGCTATGTAAAGTGTTTGTATTTGGCTTTGAAAAATAAAGATTTAACTTGGGAAAAAATAGAACATACTGGTAATATAGAAAAGGAGGATGAAAAATGATTACATTAGTTAAAGATATAAAGGAAGCGAATGGTATTACTCATAATGGAACAATGCATGCTGATGAAGTCTTTGCAACTGCTTTTCTTTCTCTTTATTTTGGTAGTTTTAAAGTCATAAGAGTAAGTGAAGTACCTATAGATATCTCACCTAATACCCTTGTCTATGATATTGGCAAAGGTAAGTTTGACCATCATCAAAGTGATGCTAGAGTTAGAGATAATGGAATAAAATACTCATCATTTGGACTCCTTTTTGAAGAGTTTGGTATAGACTTTTTAAAGAAAATGAAACTAAAAAATACTAAAGCTATCTATAATTATTTTGTAAAAGACTTTATAGAAGGAATAGATGCCATCGATAATGGTATTTTTCCTGATGTGAAAGCAAATTATAAAGTAAAGACAGTAAGCGATATTATTAAAATATATAATCCTAGTTACTTAAGTAATGATAGTGAAGATGGACAGTTTATTAAAGTCGTTAATCTTGCAGAGTCTATATTAACTGAAGAGTTAAAAAATGTAGTAGGTAAAGTAGAAGCAGCATCTAAAGTAAAAAAACTTCTTAATAAAACTAAAGGGCCACTACTTATATTAGATGAATATTTACCTTATGAAGAGACAGTTTTAACATCTCTTGCTGGTAAAAAAATAAAATTTGTAATATATCCTTCTAATAGAGGAGGTTTTGGTATTAAAACAGTTCCTATTAGTACTACTGATAAAACTAGTAGAGTCTATTTTCCAAAGAGTTGGGGAGGACTTTCTAATAGTGATTTAGAAGAAGTAACAGGAATAAAAGGTTCACTATTTTGTCATACTAATAGATTTTTAATGACAGCGAGTACTTTAGATACTGCTAAAAAACTTGCAGAAATCGCTTTAGATGTAAATGAGAAAGAATAATTGTAGTAATTAATAATAGTTTGGGTTACAATAATAAATGGAGGAATAAAGATGGATAAAGATGGACAAAGATTAAAGAGAATAATGACAATTATGACAGTTATCATAACTATACTTCTAGTGGCTTTTATCATCTATGCTATTAAGATAAATCTTTTAACGAGTCCTGAACTTTTAGTAGATAAAATAAAATCTTATGGTATTATCGGTCCCATAATCTTTTTACTTATTCAAATAGTTCAAGTAGTATTCCCTGTTATACCAGGAGGTGCTTCTTGTCTTGCAGGAACTCTTGCTTTTGGACCAATAGAAGGTTTTATCTATAATTACTTAGGTCTAACACTAGGTAGTGTATTTGCCTATATGCTAAGTAGAAACTTTGGTCTTCCTCTTATAAAAAAACTATTTAAAGAAGAGACGATTAATAAATACTTAAAATATATTAGAACAAAAAAGTTTGAAGCAATATTCTTTTGGGGAATTTTATTACCAGGAGCCCCAGATGATTTATTATGCTATATCGCAGGAATTAGTAATTTGACCTTTAGGAAATTTCTTATTATAATATTAGTAGGTAAACCACTCACCTTGATATTCTATAGTCTATTTGTAAAATTATTTTAAGGAGTAGTTATTATGCATGTTAGTTATCTTTCTTTTTATGAGAGCCCTATTGGAATAATTAGAATTAATACTAGTCATTATGATGTCTTATCATTAACTTTTATTGATGAACAAACAGAAGAAGAAAGAGAGAATAGATTAAGTATTAAAGTTAAAGAAGAATTAGATTTATATTTTAAAGGAGAACTTACTTCATTTTCCTTTTATAATTATTTAATATCAGGCCTTGAAAAAAGAGTCTTAGAAGTAGTAAGTCATATACCATATGGAGAAACATTAACTTATAAAGATGTCGCTAGATTTTTAGGAAATGAAGAAATGATAAGTCCTGTTATTGCCGTATTAAACGAAAATCCATGTCCTATTCTTCTACCATGCCATAGAGTAGTTAAAGATGATAAGACAATAGGAACTTATGTTTCTGACATAGAGAAAAAAGAATATTTATTAAATTTAGAAAAAGAGAACATGTAAACTAACAAAAAGTTCTCTTTTTTAAGTTGAAGTAGGATGAAGACTGTGCTATCATTATAATAGGTGATGATAAGTGACACAAACGGTTTATAGTGAAGAAAATATGAGATTCTTACTTTATTATGTAATAATTCCTTTAATAGTAATTATTATTTTGTTTTTTATAGGTACAAAGATATATGAACATTATAATAAGAAGAAAGACTTAAATAGAACTAATTTTGTAATTAATTATTGGAGTAATGTTATGGGAATAATTTTAACCGCTATTCTTCTTTCAGTATCTATTGGCTTTTCTCTAGCTTTTACAGAGAATGTTAGAGCTTTAAATGCTATTGATGAAAATATATTCTTTTATTATTTCTTTATGGTATTTCCAGTATTTCCATTATTTTTCTTAATCTTTTATATTGCTAAGTTTATTATTAATATCAGAAGAAAAGAAAAATTAGATCAAAAAGAAAGTGAGGATGAATGATGAAAGAGAAAAAAGAAAGCTCATTTACTAATATTTTTGTTTATTTATTAATTGTGATTTTAATACTTTTAATAATTGCACCACCAGTTTGTAGAGTAGTTTTTAAAGAAAATTCTACACCAATAAACTCTTCAGTAAATAATGATGCAACAAGTGCAACTGCTCTTACTTGTAGGAAAGAGGTAACAGTTGGAACGATGATTTATAATGTTGCTATTACTAGTAATTATAGTAATGATACATTAAATAAAGTAACTTTTACATATGAAGCTCCTGAAGTAGTAGATAATACTGTTACAGATAATCCTGTTCTAACAGAAATGGCTACAATAAGAAATTCAGGGTTAGTAGAAGAGAATACTAATGGATTATCTACTATCTTTACTTTAACAAGAGAAATGAAAGAAGCTAATCCTACTAATACTAGCTTAGATACTTTCTTTCAACCATTAGATACTCAGACTACTACTCTTGAGTCTTTAGGTTATACTTGTTCCACATTAACTGCTTAATTACACAAATAATTAGAGATAGAGTAATAAGTTGTGAGAATAATAAATAGAAGCTTATTAGATAACTTAGTCTACCTAAGATAAAGGTACTAGAAAGACTATTTATCGTTAACATAAAAGGATAGTTATAACTAGTTAAGACATTAATACTAGAAGAGAAATATAATAATAAGTAATCTATAATTATTACTATCATGCCAGAAATTATTGCAAGATATAAATACTTATCTTGCTTTTTTAATGCATCAATCTCTTTATAAGGAATAAATAAAAGTAGTGATAAAGGAATTATTTCATAGATAAAAAATAGGAGGCTACCATTAATTATATTAGTAATACTACTTGTAAAAGGTACTTTTAAATAAGTTAAATCTATACTAAAAGAACTACCTATAATATTAATTATAAATAAAGGTATAAAGATAAATAAAAGTATTAAAGATAAACTAGTAAGTTCCCTAAACTCTCTTAAAGATATAACTAGACACATTAATAAAAGAAGAATAAGAATACTATAGAAGTTACCACTACTTAAATAAGTATCTTTAATAAAAGTAGTAGTCTCTAATAATAAATATATAAAGATTATAGATAATAATATAGATATAAATATTTTTAAATACTTGTTTTTAGGTTTAACTTTTTTTCTTAGAGATAATATTACTTTAAATATAATTAAAGTTAAAAGATAGCCTAAGATAATACTAATAATAGTATCACTTTTACTTATTTTAATAATTTTTTCTATAAATAGAGGAAAAGATGATATAGAAAGAAAAAAGGTTAGACTTGCTAGTTGTAATAATCCTATTTTTTTATTAGTCATAATTGTTCTTCTCCTTTTCTAATAGATTAATATCTATATTTATATTAGTGTTTTTATAAGTATTATAATCAAGTTTTCTTTTTCTTAAATAAATATGATTAATAGTATTAGAGATGTTATATTTATTATCTTTTTCACTGTTTAATAATTCTTTTATATTATTTTCTAACATCTTAGAAGCTTTCTTTTTAAATTTAGTTAAATCATTACTATCAGGAGAGTCAATATTACCTGTTATCTTTATCTTAATAGTATTATCTTTATACTTAGTACTAGCTTTTAAATCATATAAGACTACTTCATAACTCTTATTATCGAGGTCTATTTTGGTATTAAAAGTATCTATTTTCCCATTAAGTAAGTAATTAGCTCTTGCCATCCCATTATCTAAAGTAATATCTTTACTTGGTATATAAACTCCTTTACTGATAAGATTATCTTTATAACTAACAAGGGGTAAAAATGAGTCTTTAACATCATCTAAACTACTGCTTAAAACTTCTTTAAAAGTTGTATTAATAATAGATGCAGATGACTCTTTTTCTTTTCTAATAAAGCTTTTGTAATCACTTCTTTTATGATATTTATTAAATAAATCACTTAAATTATCAGAAGTTGCAAGTACTAAATAATCAATAGAAGTAAATTCATCTTTAAAGAAGTTAAGAGTAGTATCGTTTAAAGTATTGGTATTAAATATTACTACTTCTAGATGTTTATAATAAGTCTTTTTATTATCAATATTTCGTGCTTTTAAGAATACTTCACCAAGGCTATCTCCAGTAACTTTATAGACTTTATTATCATCATTAATAACATTTAGATAAAGATAATATTTATTATCAGTAAATTCTATTCCTAAAGTATCTACAACTGCTAGACTATTTAATTCGTTATATGGAGTATATCCTAAAAATATTAACAATACTATTAATAATATAATAATCTTTTTCATATCTCTTTCTCCCTTATTTTATTTTTAGTAAGAAGTGGATTCCTAAATCTTACCTTTTTATGGCTTCCTTTAATGATAGTATCTTTAATCTCTTCTTTAATAAAAGGTGAAAAAGGTGCGAGGTATGGTAAAGATAAAGAAGAGGTTGTAACTAAAGATGCTAGAAGAATAATGAACCCTACAAAGATACCAAATAGACCAAAGAACATAGCAAGAAATAACATAATAAATCTCCACCATCTAAGAGCATAAATCATTTCAACTGATGAGAAAGCAAGACCAGATATCGCTGATATTGATATGACTATAATCATAATAGGAGAGATAATACCGGCACTAACAGCAGCATCCCCTAGAATTAGTCCCCCTAAAATAGAGACTGATGTTCCCATACTAGCAGGTTTTCTAATATCACTTTCTCTTAATATTTCAAAAGATATACTCATAAATAGTGCTTCTATTAAAGCCGAGAAGGGAACAGACTCTCTTTGTTCCATAAAGTTTAAGAATAACGATAAAGGTAATATATCTTGATTATGAGTAGTTAAAGCGATATATAATGCCGGAGTAAAGATAGCGATAAAAAGCGCAAGAAATCTTACAATTCTAATAAAAGAAGTATTAATCGCTTTCTCATAATAATCATCACTAGTATGTAAGTAGTCAACAAAAAAGGTAGGAGTAATTAAAACAAAAGGAGAGTTATCAGAGACAATAGCAATCTTACCTTCAAGTAGGGCTTGGGCAACTTTATCAGGACGTTCTGTAGATGTAATTGTAGGAAAGAAAAAGCTAGTTTTACTATCTAAATAACTCTTTAAATTACCAGAATCAATTATGCCATCAACATTAATCTTTTTAATCTTCTTCTTAATATCATCAACGTTTTTCTTAATCGCAATATTGTTCATATATAAAACACCAACTTTAGTCTTACTAGACCTTCCCACAAACATACCATCTACATATAAATTACAGTCTCTTATTCTTCTTCTAATAAGTCCCACATTAGTATTAAAATTCTCATTAAAAGCATCTTTACTGCCTGTTATACTAGCTTCATTATTAACTTCACCTATACCTCTATCAACAGTTGCCCGGGCTTCTATAGCAATGGCCTCATTATCACTATAAAGAAGAAGAGCGAAGCCCATACAAATATAGTCATTCATATCATTTAATTTATTTAATATCTTTCCATTATTAGTAGGAATAAAGTTAAGAAGTTCATTACCTATATCATTACTTTGAAACTTGATAGTCAAAAGTTTTTTTAAAATAAAATCATTTACATAATCAGAACTACCTAAAACTTCACTCATCACGAGAGTTATTTCTCTATTATCTATAATAAATGGTCTAATTATTAAGTCAGTAGCATTACCAAAAGCCTTCTTTATCTCATCTACAAGCATAAGTTCACCTCATTTCACTTTTAGTATTACCAAAATAATAATTTTTATAAAATAAAAGAAGAACTTTTAATCTGTTCTTCGCTATATTTTTTACTTAATTTAGTTTTTCAGTAATACTGATAAAAAACTCTTTATTCCACATGCTTAAACTTTCTACATTTTTAATAAATGGTATTACATCATCTTTAGCTTCCTCATAATCAATTATTTCAAATTTTTTAATTAGTAATTCTTTTAGTATATTTATATCAAATTTACTATTAGTGTCTATATATTTAGATGCAATTAATTTATTTTTTAAAAGTTCTAAATTAACTTTTGTATTATTTGCTATAAAAAATATATAATCGTATAAATCTCTTCCTTTAGTCCTTGTTTTCCAGTTTCTACATAGAATAGCATGAATTTTGCTAGCAAATAAAGATTCTTTATCATATAGTTTAATTTGATGGGGACTTGGTAGTAATTTATATACATCTTCATAAGTAGCACCACTTGGTGGATTAATATCAACTTCAAATTTTATTTTAATCTTTTTTAAGATATGGTCATAATTATGATTTTCTTCATTAGGAAAGAATTTTAAGATATGTTCTAATGTATCTCCTTTTACAAAAGCAGAAGTTATATTAGAAGTCGTACTTTTTTGTTTAGTATTAACTTCCATATTTAATCCATAGGCTTTAAGTTCTTTCTCTATATAGCTAAAATATTTACTTAAATCAAAATCATTATTAGGAGAGATTAGGGCAAAATCTAAATCTTCTGAGAATCTATCTAACTTATAAAAAATTCTTAAAGCAGTTCCTCCATAAAAGGCTGCTTTGTCAAAAAAGCCACTCCTAGATAATCCTAATAACACTATTTCTTGAATAATTTCTTTTAAAGCATTTATTTCATCGGTAATATTTTTAATTTCATATTTTGAAATCATTTGTTCAATTATATTATTCATCTTTGTTCCTCCTTTTATATTTAGCAAGTAATACTATATTCCTTGAATGATATAAATTACTTAGTTTTTCTATCTTTTCAGTGTTTAAATTTTTAAACTCTTCTATATCTATACGTAAATCTTCAAATAACATCTTTTCTAAATTAGAATAATTTTTCAATGATTTTAATGTATATAATTTATCGCATAAAGCTTTCTCAGGAGTTGCTATTTGATATGAATAATTATTTTCTTCTTTTAAAATTATTTCTTCTGGATATGCTAATGATGGAACGTCTCTATAAGTAAATGTACCAAATGGAGTTTCATATTTTCTTTTCTTTTTCTTATTAAAAGTGGCACAAGTTATAGTAGTCACTCTTTCGGGAATTAATCCATAATAGGCAAGTGCATATTCAAAAGATATGTATGATGGACCATAAATACTGCCTGCAAGTAAATATCCTGGAGTATTTGCCTCTGTTTCATATAAACCATTTCTTATCTTGATTAGTTTTCCATCTCTAACATCTCTAGATAATCTAGTATTCTTATTAGAGTATTTTGCTAAATATTGCTTTGCTATATCACTTGTTATTATCATATTTTCACCTCTTTTTATCATTATATGATAAAAACTGGTGAAAATCAAGTATTTTTGACACTTGAAAATCTCTTGTATAAACATTATATTTTATTTCTAGTATTACCAAAATAAAAATATTATTAAAATTAAAAAGAGGGCTTTAACCTCTATTATTTATAAACTTTTTATTTTTTGTGCTTCTTTTTCATCTTTATCAAATTCATCATAATATGTTTCTGCCATTTTAATTGCTTGTCTATTACTAAAAACATTTTTCCTTTTGCCATCACTAGTATAATACTTGCTCAATGGTTCCATATAATCTATTGTATAACTAGTTTTATTTGGGTCTCTTGTCATAGTTATTTCTGCTTTAGAATTATTTAAATCAATATATTGTTATCCTTCTTTTTTTAAAATTGTTGAGTATCCATATCCTGCTCTACTTATTTTTAAAAGACCTCCAACATTATCAGTTACTATATCATTGTCAGGATATAAAACAGTGATACTTGCTAAAAATAAATCATCAATATTATTTCTTTCAAACATAATTATTCCTCCTCTTTTTGCAATTAGGATATAGTAAAATCTTTTAAATGTCAAGAAGTACTAAAAGGCTTTTATATTTATAAATTTTGTAGTAACCTATTATTAGGTGAAGTTTATGAAAGTTAAAATAATAGATTATGACCATCAAGGTAGAGGAATCGCAAAAATAAATAATAAAGTTATTTTTATACCTAAAGTAAAAGTGGGAGAAGAAGTATCTATTGATATAGTAAGAGATAAGAAAAGATTTTCTATAGGTAAAAGATGTAACCATCTTAAAGTAAAATATTGTCCTTATTATCAAACTTGTGGTGGATGCCAGATAGGACATTTAACTTATGATGAACAGTTAGAGTTCAAGAAAAATACAGTTAAGAATATTTTCTCTAAATATACAAATTATAATTTAGATAATCTAGAAATAATACCTACTAAATGTTATAACTATCGTAATAAAGTAACTTATCATATTAAGGAAGAAAGGCTTGGCTATTATGAAGAAGAGTCTAATAATTTGATATCTATTGATAAATGTAATTTATTAGATAGTGACATTATAACTTTAACAGCCTCTTTAAACTCTTTTATTAAAGTACATAAGAAACTAACTAAAGCGATTATTAAATCTTTAGATGGTAAGCTTATGTTAATATTAGAAGGAGATGAATCTAAAGAATCAATTAAAGAGTTTTTCTCATCCTTGGTTAGTTCTTTATACTATAATAATGAACTAATCAGTGGTGTTCCATCTTTAATGATAGAAGTTTTATCTAAAAAGTTTATGGTAAGAAAAGACTCTTTCTTTCAAGTAAATAAACAGGGCATTAGTTTAATTTATAAAGAAGTTATTGATATAGTAAAAAAACTAAATAGTAATATTATCTATGATTTATACTGTGGGACAGGTACAATTAGTTTATTAGTGAGTGACTATGCTAAAAAAGTAATTGGTATTGAAGTTGTAGAAGATGCAGTGAGTGATGCTAGAAATAATGCTAAGTTAAATAATGTTACTAATACAGAGTTTTATTTAGGGGATGTTAGTAAAGTTATTAATAAACTAAAGTTTGTTCCTGATACTATTATTTTAGACCCCCCAAGAAGTGGTATTTCTAAAGATTTAATAGAGTTTCTCTTATCACTAAAAGTAAAAAATATTATCTATGTTTCATGTAATCCCTTAACCCTTGCTCGTGATATTAATCTTTTAGATAGTTGTTACGAACTTAATTACATCAAACTAGTAGATGAATTTCCAAATACTTATCATTTAGAATCTATAACTTTATTAAATTTGCGAAAGAAAAAATAATAAATAGTATATTATATAAGTGAAAGGCTATTTATATATTTTTCTTATGACATTTCTTGCGGCATTAGCTGAATCTTTCTTTATGATACAATACAATAAAGTTGCAAAACTGTAGATAAAATATATGTTAAATGTAATTGAAGATACAAGAAACGAATTTAAAATTAAATTAACTGATAAATAGGATAATGCTTTGAAGTTCCAATTTGGAACCTCAAATATAAAAAAGTACCAGAATATTTAAATATTATATTATATTTTTTTAACAGCTAAGTTAAAATCTATTGACAAAAAGTAATAAAAGCGATACAATCTTATTGATTGGTACTTAGAAAACTTTTGAAGCTCTAAGTCGTCAGACCTCTATACAAGTGTGTAGAGGTTTTTGAATATTGCTTATGTCTTTTTGTTACTGTTACAATATTAGACTATTATATAAATCTCCAAAAGAAACAGTAGAAGAATTATTAAAGTATAAATATTATAATAGGAAGATTCCTATGTGTTTACTTCCTAATATAGTTGTATTTTAAATCGGTGGAATTCCGCCTAATTAAAAAATTATTAAAAGTAATAGCTTAATTAGTATAATTACATTAAGTTTTGTGGTAAAGGAGAATTTATATGAATATTATTAGAATTAGTGTTATTCCTATTCAAGAAAACTCTAAATTAACTAGTAACTGATAAATAAATATGATAAAGTTAATATATAAGAAGTTTGGAGTGATAATATATGGATAATTATGAAAAAGAAGTTAATAAAAATGTTAAAAGAAATGAGACCTTTCTTTTAGAGTTTGAAAAATATTTAAAAGAAAAAGGATTAGGTGATAAGACGATAAGGAAACATTTATATAATATGGAGTTTTTTCTTAATACTTATTTAAATTACTATGAACCTACTAAAATGGAAGACGGTCCAGATAAAGTATTTGAATTTTTGAGTGATTGGTTTATTAGAAAATGTATGTGGTCTAGTAAATCATCTATCAAAGAATATGCTACTAGTATTAAGAAGTTTTATAAATGTATGAATGAGAATAATCATATTAGTAGTGAAATATATGAGGATTTATGTGAAGAGATAAAAGAAAATATGGATTATTTTTTTGAATTGATGGATGATTATGATAATGGTAATTTTGTTTACCCATTTTAGGAGGATGTTATGGAATTTATTATCAAAGAAGGAAATAGTAATGATATAGAAAAGGTTATTGAAGTTTGTAAAATAATTTATGAAAACTTGGAACATAAAGAATGGTATTCTATTGATTTAATGGAATATGATAAGATATTAAAGAAACTAGAAGATAATGCTATTATTGTTAAAGCTTTATATAAAGATACTTTAGCAGGATTTCTAATAGCAGAAAGACATATTAATCCTAATAGTGAACTTGCAGAAGAAATACCTAAAGATGAATTATCTTCATCTATTGAAATGGATAATGCTGGAGTATTACCAAAATATCGAGGAAATCATTTGCAGGAGAGTTTAATTTTAAAAGCAGAGTCTATAATAAAAGAAAGGAATGCTAGTATAAAATACTCTTATGCAACTGTTCATCCTGATAATTTAGCAAGTCTTAAAACTTTAGAGAAGACAGGGTATAAAAAATATAAAGAGAAGTTAATGTATGGTGGTAAAATAAGATATATAATGAGAAAGGAATTAGTATGAGTTATATTAAAGATTTAAGAAAATATGTAGGGCATAATCCAATTTTAACTGCAGGTGTAGGTTTATTTGTTTTTAATGATAAAGATGAAGTGTTAATGCAACTTCGAACTGATTATAATCAGTATGGTTTTCCAGGTGGAGCGATGGAATTAGGAGAAAGCTTTGAAGAAGTGGCAAGACGGGAATTAAAAGAAGAGACAAATTTAGATATTATTGATTTAGAGATGGTAAAAGTATTATCAGGAAAAGATACTTATAGAGAGTATCCTAATGGAGATAAGTTATATGATATTACTGCTATCTTTGTAGTAAAAAAG
>CAMMMH010000036.1 GCA_946497955.1 uncultured Mycoplasmatota bacterium
GTTATATAAGGAAATAAGAGAGTTTTTATATACTCGAAGTGTTTAAAACCGGATTTTAGCATAAAAAAAAAGAAATAAAAAGCCCCTTTTTTACATATTTTTACTGTTTTTAGGATTTTTTTCTTTTTTTAGGAAAAAAGTTTTCGCTCCAGGGGAACAATATTCTTTGATGTAGTCCTCTAAATATTTAATGTCATTTAGCTTTTTTGCCTTTTTATTATTACTATCATAGAAGCCTTTAAGTCTTATTTTTCCATAAGAATAGTCTCCTAAAACATAATCATAATCTTGAAAATAATCTGTAAAAAGAGAATTTACTTCTTCATAATCAAAGTTTTCTTTTCCTTTTGTTACTTTATAATTATTATCTAATAATTTATACATTCCTACCACCTATATAATTGTAACACATTATTTAATTTTGGTGGCAAAAACTTGGGATGATGCAGAAAATGCTCCATTGTAGTAGTTAGGGACACTTCCTTGGATTAGTTGGGTTGTAAGATTTACTTTGGTAGTAATAGGTATACTTTCTGTAGAATGAGGCATGGTTATTTTTTCTTTGATAGTTACTTCTATTCCCACTTCGATTAAAGCATTATTAAAGCCATACTCTTTAACATCAGTTACAATGTTACTTGATACAGTTCCAATAAATGAAAATCTAATAGGAATACTGGTTGTTAGATTAACAATTAAGCCATTATGAAATAAGGAACCTATTGGAATATCACAAACTACACCATCATCTAGAAAAGTTAGTCTTGTTCCTTTTAAGGAGTCTGATAATTCTATATCAGTTGTATCTCCTTTTTCAATAGCACTTAATCGTTTCATGGCTTTATCATTAATATCTTTTAACAAGCGATTAGTTACTTTTGTATCAAAGTTAATTAGTTCAATATTACCATCATTATCTCTACTTATTTCAAATAAGTCTTCATTAAAATAATCATCATCAATATTAACAACACCATTTAATATTACATTAGCGATTCTTTCTGTTTCACTAGTAGCATATTTAATAATAACTTGCTCTAAACCTTTGCCTGCAAGGGATGTAAGATATAAAGCGGTAAAAAAAGATAGTATTAAGAGACTAATAAAGATATATATTTTCTTTTTGTTCATAGTTAATTACCTAATCTTACTAGTATTACATCTTCACCAATTCTCTCAATACTTTGCCACTTAATCTCAGTATCTTCACCTTTACCAAAAGAGATAAATTTGCCTTTAGGTTCTACTATTAAACTAATAATAGCGCCATTTCTCTCATCTACTTTAACATCTATAATATTACCTATATTTCTTCCATCTATAACATTAACAATATCTTTACTTTGTAAATCAGAAAGTCTCATAATATCACTGCCCTACTACTTAAAAATATGTCTTTTTTTAGTAATTATTCTTATCTTAGAGTTTTCTTTAACTGCTTTATAGCATTTTTTTCAAGTCTTGATACTTGGGCTTGGCTAATATCCATATCTCTTGCTATTTCCATTTGGGTTTTACCTATTATGTAACGTTCGTTTAATATTATCTGTTCTCTATCGCTTAGTGATGAGACGGCATCGCTTGTGGCTAGTTTTTCTTCAATAACAGAGCCAGTTTTCTTTTTATCTTCTATTTGGTCATAGACATAAATTGTGTCACCGCCATCATTATAGATAGGTTCAAACATCGATACTGGGTCTTTTAGGGACTCTAGAGCAAAGACAATATCATAGATAGTGGTGTTTAAAGCTGAAGCTAGGTCTTCCATAGATATTTCTTCGCCTTTTTCCATAAAATATTCTTCTTTTAGTTTTAAGGCTTTGTAAGCTAAATCTCTTGTTGAACGGCTTACTCTGATACTATTGTTATCTCTTAAGTATCTTTTTACTTCGCCTAGAATCATAGGTACAGCATAAGTTGAAAACTTAACTTCATGAGCTAGGTCAAAGTTATCTATCGCTTTAACAAGACCAATACATCCTACTTGAAATAAATCATCTAAATTTTCATTTCGGGTGTTTACTTTCCTTAAAATACTTAAAACTAGTTTTAAATTGCCACTAATAAGGTCATTTCTAGCGAATTTATCACCTTCATGCATTTTTTTAAATAGTTCTGTCATTTCTTCTGTTGTTAATACTTTTAATTCCGAAGTTTTTACTCCACTTATTACGACTTTATTATTTGCCATTTAATCATCTCCTAAATTAGTAATGATTAAATGTTTAATTTTTTATGCAATATTTTTTTGTAGACCTAAGAGGTTGTTTAGTATGAAAAAGAAAAAAAGTATCATATTAAGTGTAGATGTGGGTGATGATATTGATAGAACTTAAGAAAACTTTTGGTAAAAATGTTAGGTATTATAGGTTTAAGAAAAAATATACACAGGCAAAGTTAGCTGAACTTTTGGATGTTTCTACTAATTATGTCAGTAGAATGGAACGAGGACAGCATTCGGCTAGTTTTGATGTTATTGAAGAGTTATCTAAAATATTAGATGTTGAACCATATAAGTTTTTTTTAAAATCTAAAGATACAGAGTTGCCTCTACGTGTTGATATGAAGAAAAAAGGCAATTAGAGTTAATCTAATCGCCTAAAGGTTACTTGAGCTTACTTCCCCTAAGCTCTTTTTTTTAATGCTTTTATACCAAAGCCTACTAGTGTTAGTGATGTTACTAACATACCAACAGTTAAAATAATACTATCAGAAGTTTCTGGATTTTGTTCTTCTACAGTATTTTCACTATCAGGTGTTGTAACTTCTTCACTAGGTTCAGTTGGTTCTACTGGCTCTACAGGAATTTCTTCAGATGGTTTTTCTGGTAGAGTTGTATAAACATTTATACCATTTGCAGCAGTTATACTACAAAACCACATATATCCTGCACTTACAGCAGTTGTTTCTCCCATATCAATTTTTGTAGTTGAAGCGATTACTTCATCCCATTTTAATATAGAAAATTGAAGATAAGTTTTACCATCTTCTAAAGTAGCAGTATATCTGTAAGTATATACTCCATCTTCTGAGATAGTATAACTAAAATCAGGGTCTAGACCAACAGTTACAAGATAACCATCATTAACCTTTTGAGTGTCTACAAGTAATTCTGTAACATAACTATCACTTGCATCATTTAATGACATAGTTAAGCCAAATAATTCTCCATTAGCCATACTATCTTTATTTAACTCGATATATACATCTTCTGTAATACCATCTGCTAATTTAGCTTCACTTTTCATACTATATGGTCCTAAAAACATACCTTCTGTCGCAGTATCACTACCCTTTATATTAGTAATATTATCATCAACTGCAGTTACACTACCATAACCATCGGCTGTTGTCCAATCTTCTATTGTCCACTCTGTTTTAGCAGAAACATTTAAAAATGGAACGAAAGCGAATAGTCCAACCATAGCCATTCCTAATACTTTTTTAGCACTTCTCACCTCTTATCCCTCCTTTCCTCAAGATAAGCCCTAATTTTAAACAAGCCTACCCTTCATATAAAATATACTTGATAATAATGATAAAGTCAATAATTTTCTAAACTTTTTAGGTTTATAAAATGTGTAAAGAAAAAGACCTAATAACGGTCTAAAAAGGAAGTAACTTTGCCATCATCTTGATAACTTATAAGGGTTTCTAGATTAACTTTCTCAGTGCTTTTGAAGATATTATTATCAATAACATCACTTTTTTCTCTAAGCTCCTTAAGTAGTTTTTTAATTTCTAGACGTTTTGAATTACTTTCAGCAGATTTATTTTCTGTAAATTTACAAGCACAGTTTATAAAGGTGTACTCATTATATTGCCAGAATCTCTTAATAGATTCTTCTCTTACTAGATAAAGAGGTCTAATAAGTTCCATACCAGGAAAGTTGGTGCTATGTAATTTAGGTAACATAGTTTTAAATTCTCCTCCATAAAACATTGATAGAAGAATAGTTTCAATTACATCGTCAAAATGATGTCCTAAGGCAATTTTATTACATCCTAAGGCTTTAGCAGTCTTATAAAGAAAACCTCTTCGCATTCTTGCACACATATAACAAGGATGGTCTTTATCTAGTTTGTTAGCAACTTCAAAGATATCAGAGTTAAATATTTTATAGTCAATTCCTAAAGCTTCTAAATTATCTTTTATTACTTTTAAAGTTTCTTCTTTGTATCCGGGGTTCATAACGATATATGATAATTTAAAGTTAGTCTTACCATGCTTCTGTAACTCTTCTAAACATTTGGCAAGTAAGACGGAGTCTTTCCCTCCAGAGATACAAACAGCGATATGGTCATTTTCATTTACAAGAGAATAATCTCTAATCGCTTTCATAAACTTACGCCAGATATCTTTACGATATTTTGTAATAAGACTATGTTCTACTTGGTCTTTACTTTTCATTTTTAAACACCTTCTTAAATGATGTAGGGACACTACTTTCAAAAGTATAAGTTTTATTATTAAGAGGATTAGTTATAATTAGTTTACTAGCATGTAAATATAGTCTATTAGATTTATTACCTCCATACTTTTTATCTCCTACTATAGGGCTTCCTAAATGATTTAAGACTACTCTTATCTGATTACGTCTTCCTGTTTTGATATTAACTTTAACAAGAGAATATTTATTGTTCTTATTAATTGTCTTGATGGAAGTAACGGCAACTTTACCTTCTTTTTTGTTAGTAACAATAACTTTGTCTGGTCCTATTTCCTTTAAATAGCAAGTATAGTCATCTATATCTTTTACATTACCTGTTACTAAAGCGATATATTCCCTTGTTTTTACATATTTATCCCAATTATTTTGTAGAAGATTTTTTAAAGTATTATCTTTTACAAAGACTAAGACTCCTGATGTATCTTTATCAAGACGATGTAAGACAAAGATTTTATCATTCTTCTTTCTATTTTTAATAAATTCTCTAACATAGTGATAGGCAGTCTTTTCTTTTTCTTTAGTAGTGCTTATTGATAATAGACCTGCAGGTTTATTAATTACAAAGAAATATTCATCTTCATAAATAATATCAAGATTACTTTTCTTATGAGTTTTATTAGTCTTACTAAGTTCAATAACATCATTTTTTTTGACAGGAGCATCATACTTAGTTACAACTTTACCGTTAACTAAAACTCCTCCATCTTTTAGATAATTCTTTATCTTTTTCTTACTTAAGTCCTTAAATAAAATAAATAATATATCTAATAGTTCTCCTTTTTCTTTAACAGTGCCTTTCATTAATACCACACTTCCCTTCAAAATACGCTTATATTTTATCAGATAAAAAGAAAAAAGTCTATCACTAGACTTTAATCAAATAAGTTATTAAATTCATATTTAAAGACACGATAAGCATATTTCTTAGAATTGTAATTAAACTGTCTTATTAAATTACCATCATTATCATATTCACCAAAGGAGTTATCTTTACCACTACCTACAACGATATTGCCATCATCATCTAATATTTCAACATCACTTACTATACTTGAGTAAGGTATTTCAAAACTCTTAACTAATTCATAAGTCTTATCATTTTCATTAACTTTATATTGATAGAAGTATGATGTTTCACCTTCATTATAAGTACCAGTACCAGGATAATTAGACCAATCAAAGTTAGGTCTTGTTCTAGCACCTTGGTAATTGTTGTTAAACATATATAAGTAATACTCTCCATCGTCTAAGTCGTCATCTGTATAGTAAGTAATACTATGTTGTCCTGCTTGAGATACAAAGTCTCCTACTTTTTCATATAATAAATCACCATATGAAGTATCTTCTGTAACAGATTCATCTGTTAATAAGTATTTGACACTAGGGTCAGTATAAGCATTACTAATATAGATTATAGTACTTAACTCTCTTGAACTTAAGACAATATCATTATCACCTATTAAAGATAAACTATTCATATGAATCCAGTCTAACTCGTAGCCACCATAAGTATTTTTACCTTCTGGTTTAACTGCATTTAAGTAAAACTCTGGTAATAAGTCTTTCATATCAAGTATCTTCTTAACTTTACCTGTATCAAGGTCAAGGGTAATAACGATATCTTCAATAGTATCAGTATCGTCTTCATTAACTAATATTACAAAACGATTATTATCTTCATCATAAACCATATCATGATGCATTGTATAGTTACCTAAGTCATAGAATTTTTCTATTTTACCTAAGTCATTTACTTTAACTATACCTTTCTTATTATAAGCATAATACATATAGTCATCATCAAAGATAATACGGTCTGCTCTATAACTATCTAAAACAAACTCTTCTCTTAGTACTCCTTCATTATCATATAGGTAAATATTAGAGTTATAGTTTTTATCATGACCTAAGACTGCATATAGACCATCTGTTAATTCCTCTTCACTATCTCCATCTACTATTTCTAGTTGATTATCAATCTCGGCAGTAGATTTTGGTGTTGTAATAGTAAATTCATGTTCCTCGTCACCACTTTTTAATGTTAAAATATTAGTCTCTCCTGGAACAAAACCAATTAATTGATATTCATTACTATCTTTATGAGATATCTCCTTTTCAAAATCACTATATCCTTCTGTTTCAATTTTATAGTCAAGAGTCTTATCACTATCAGTATAATATAAGTAGTAAGATAGTGAGCCAGTACCGTATGGATTATGAATTAGTAATGGATTTTCTAAAGTATAATCTGCAGAATCTTTTAAAGCATCAATTTTCTCTTCGATTATATTTTGATAATCTTCACTAAAAATAGAAATATCTTCATCTTTCTTTACTTCATACACTCCTTCATCATTTTTTACTAACTCCACATTTTCTCTTATCCAAGCTGGGTCTGTTAATAGATTTTTTTGATATCTATCATAGGCTCTAAAACTTAGATAAATAATTCCTGCTATTATGGCTATAATAATGATAGCTAGTAAAAACTTCTTCCAATGTTTCTTAAAAAATTGTCCTATTTTTTTCACATTCTCTCCTCCTAGTTAATAATCTATCTGGTATTTGTGAAATTTATATGAAATTTTTCAAAAAAACACTTGATTTAATAAAAGTTATTTGCTATTCTAATATTGCTTAATGAAAAAAAGCAAAAAAAGTCTTGCATTTCTTTCTACTTTAGTGTAGAATGTAAATGTGCTAGCAATTGCGGGCCTGTAGCTCAGTCGGTTAGAGCACTTGCTTGATAAGCAAGGGGTCACAGGTTCAAGTCCTGTCAGGCCCACCATTTAATTAGATATGCCTCAATAGCTCAGTTGGTTAGAGCACTTGACTGTTAATCAAGGGGTCCTAGGTTCAAGTCCTAGTTGAGGCGCCATTTATTTTTATTTTTTTATGTAAAGAAAAAGACATTAAACTACATATGGCCAGTTGGTGAAGCGGCTTAACACACTACCCTTTCACGGTAGCATTCACGGATTCGAATTCCGTACTGGTCACCAAAGAGAGATTCAAGTTCCTCCGTGAAAGGTGGAACTTTTCTTATACTACGAGAAAAGATAACTACATAATTCAATATTAAACTTTGCATATCTAATGGTATGTATTTTTTATTTCAAAAAAACTACTATTATCATACTAGATAATGTAGTTGGCAATTTTATTTAAAATAACATTTAATTATCACTTTGTCTTACCACGGACCATTTCGTATTCATCATGATATGCCAAAGCACTAAGTGGATGCAATCTTCCATCAACAATTTCTAATAATCCCTTATTACCTATGCATCCTATGTCTTTCTCTCTCATCTCATTATATTCACTAAAGTTGTATTTTTGTTTTATACAGTCATACAATGTATTTAATAATTTTATATGTTCTTCTATATTTGTAGGATTTTTCTTTATTATATCTAACTGCAATAATAATATTTCTAATGCTTTTAAATCGCTATTAAAATGATTTTGAAATATCTTTGTGTAAAGAGAATTAAATGCATTATAAAATATGCTTGGTTCAATATATAAACCTGTAAATAATGTTTCTTTATCTATAAGTCTTTCAACAATAAATGAATAGTTTGTAATATATGTATTAGAGCTTTCTGGATTATTTAAAATCATATAGCAATTTTCAGTTAATTCTGCAATAATTTTATAATCATCATTTGTAACAACAATAGCATCGTTTTCGTTTAGTATTTCATCTAAATCTGTTACATCAAGGCCATTAAAATTACATTTCATGAATCTTGATGAATATGATATTCCACAATGTTTATATTCATAATTAGGTTGACTATTTTTTCTGCTAAAATCATTAATTTTACTTCCAAAAATACTTTTTAATTCTTCTTTCATTTGATAATATTTGTTTGCATCAAAAAAATCTCCATCGTAAAATTGACTTTTCATACCATGTGAAAACTCATGAATAACAAGTTTCCTTTTTTGTCTAACATCAGGTATTTTTGTTTGAATTCTATCTTTATCAATTAATACTTCACCAAAGGCATAATCATAATAAGATGATTGAATAAATTTATTTGATTCGTCACTATATATTATCATTGAAATATTTCTTAATAATCTATTTAATAGAAAATCTTCTAATGTATATTTGTCATCTTGTGGTGCTATAATATAGTTACTATAATCATCTAAATGTACAGGTATATATACTATGTCATTACAATATTTTTGATATAAATTTTCTAGCATTTCTATTATAAGGTTTTTAAAAGGCATTTCAATATCTTTTTCTAATTGTTCTAAATCCTGCTTCTGAACATATTTTAACCATACATCAATTAGTTGAGATACATACTCTTTATTCATATTTAAATCACTTTCTCTCATATTAGTATTTTTTACACACTATTGTTCAACTAGTCTTATAGTTTAAGAAAGTTATAAAACTTGTGGTGTAATATATAAATAGCTTACCATATTTTTTTAAAATTGACATTAAAAAATTCCTTGACATTTATATTTCTTTAGGGTAATATTATAAGTGTCTTATGACAAATATATTATTATTTTATGCGTTTTGGAGTAGTACTCAAGAGGCTGAAGAGGCGCCCCTGCTAAGGGTGTAGGTCGGGCAACTGGCACGAGAGTTCAAATCTCTCCTACTCCGCCATTAAAAAATTAAAAACTTACTAGTGTCAAACTGGTAAGTTTTTTCTTATTTTGGCAATATCATCTTTCAAATTATACCATTTAATCTGGACGATAAATTTATCAATATCATTATTACGTCCTTTAGATGCAAATATTAATTTAGAAAAATGAATTGTTGATGATGGCTCTTTCTTTAAAGATAGTAGTAATTTAATTATTTCATCTTTAGTAATATAAGTAAAATCATCAACTGTTCCATGGATTAAGATATCCGTGCTTCCTATTACAAAACGATTAATTAATTTGATAAGTAAATCTTCATGTTTCATAAAATACTTATTAACTTTTCTTATTTTTCTTTTAAGTTTTAACTTATAATCCGGAAAAGTTAATATTCTTTTGCCACTACCATTACGAGTACCATCGGCAAAGAAATAGTCAAGTATTATATCTATAATCTTAGGTGGAACTTTTTCTTGTTCTAAGAACTTAGTAAAATTATAGATATATTCATTATGAACTGTATTACATTTACCCATTTTAATACTAATGGATTTCTTTACTTTACCTACTTTAATCCAGATATCTTCTTTAGTTCTCTCAAAATTAACATAGGCAGATATTTTCATATCGTTGTTAATATACGGAAAGTTGGCCAGAAGAAATTTTCTAAACATGAGATTTACTTCTCCTACTTTCTTACCGTTAAGGTAGTTAAAGAAGTCCCATTCGTTGTCAAAACCGTAGTTCCGTTTGATTTATAACACCTCCTTCATAATAATTATTTGCAAGAAATAAAAAAATGCTCCAAAAGTTTTCGAAGCATTATATTTTTAGTTTTTTAACTATCTTATCTACTAATATTTCAAATAGTTTATATAGTTCATGTGATGCAAACATTAGGATAAAGGTTATAAATATCATTAGGTAATCAAAATGAGTAATTGAGAAAAGGGTTGTTAAGTTCATTATACAGTAGATGAATAAGTAAAACATTAAGGCAAAGAGAATTAGACGAATTCTATTAAATGGCTGACATACCTTATATAAAAGAATAAATGATACATAAGCTGTTATTGTTAAAGATAAGGTTGATACTTTAGCATACGTCAAGCCTATAGCATTTCCAAATAATGTTATGATAACTATATTTAGAACTATTACAAAAGCAGGAGGAGCCGCCTTTTTTAGGACATTGACTAAGAAGTTACCCTCTACTCTATCTTTATTAGGCTCTAAAGCTAGTATGAATGATGGTATTCCTATCGTTACAACACTTGATAAGGTAAGTTGAACGGGAATAAAGGGGTATGACTCTTCTAAGAAAAGGAAGATAAAGGCAAGAAGTCCCGCATAAATTGTTTTAACTAGGAAAAGAGAGGCAGAACGTTGTAAGTTATTAATACTTCTTCTTCCTTCTAAAACAACACTAGGCATAGAATCAAAGTTAGAATCTAATAAGACAAGTTGGGAAACACTTCTTGCAGCATCTGTTCCACTAGCCATAGCGATAGAACAATCAGCTTCCTTTAAAGCAAGGCAGTCATTAACTCCATCTCCTGTCATGGCTACAGTATTTCCAGCATCTTTTAAAGCTTTAATTAAGATATGCTTTTCTTCTGGTTTAACTCTACCAAAAACATCATATTTTAAGGCGGAGTCTCTAATCTCTTCTTCACTATGTAAAGTAGATAAATCAATGGCTTTTAAGTTATCCCCTACTTTAGCACGTTTTGCAATATTTAAAACGGTATTTTTATTATCTCCTGAGATAATCTTAACTTTTACTCCCTGGTCTTTAAAGTATTTAATAGTAGACTCAGCTTCTTTTCTAATCTTATCTTGAAGTAAGACATAACCTAACAACTTTTGTTTTTCATTCTTCTTATTATAATTACTATATTCTACGACTGCTACTACTCTTGCATCAGTTGTTAGATTATCTACTTCTTCTTTATATTTCTTATAATCTTTTAATAAGAACTCAGGCGCTCCTATAAATATTGCTTTATCATCTTTCATTACTAGCCCAGAGCATTTAGTAGTGGAATTAAAGGGTACTATTTTCTCATAATCTACTTTATGTTTATTATAGAAAGCATTCTTTAAGGCCTTTGCTGTTGGATTATCATCATCTATAATATGAACAACACTTCCGAGTAAATCCTTTAATTCTACTTTTGACATTTCTTTAGCAATGACATCTTTTACTTCCATAACTCCTTCGGTAATAGTTCCTGTTTTATCAAGACAGATAACATTAACTCTTGCAAGGGTTTCAATACAATATAAATCTTGCACTAAGACTTTTCTTCTTGATAGTCTTATAACACTAACAGCGAAAACTGTACTTGTAAGTAAAACTAATCCTTCCGGTATCATACCGATAAGGGCGGCGACGGTATTAACAACAGCATTTTCAAAGGTATTATTAGGTAAAAATATTTGTCTTGCGAATAAAAGTATTCCTAAAGGAACAATAACAAATGAGATAGTCTTTACTATTTTATTTAAACTTCTCATAATCTCACTAGATACTTCTTTAATATATTTAGTATCACTACTTATTTTAGCAGTGTAGTTATCATAACCAATATGCTCTACTTTACATATACAGGTACCACTTACAATAAAACTACCTGATAAAAGCATATCTCCTTCTTTTTTTAAGACATTTTCTTCTTCTCCTGTTATAAATGACTCATCTACTAAGACTTCTCCTTCTTTAATGATAGAATCTACTACTATTTGATTACCGCTAGTAAATTTAACAATATCATCAAGGACGACTTCATCTAAGGATACTTCTTCTATTTTAGAATCTCTTATTACTTTAATCTTATGCTCTGATATTACGGATAGTTTATCTATGGTATACTTGGACCTTAACTCTTGAATAGTACTAATTAAGGTATTTAGAACGATTATAATTATAAAAGTTAAGTTTTTAAAAGAACCTACTGATATTATTGCAACTGCTAGGACAATATTAATGATATTGAATAAAGTAAAAGCATTTTCTACTACTATTTCTTTAACACTTTTAGTTTTAACATCAGTATTAAAATTAACTAGATTATCAGTAATTCTTTCTTCTATTTGGCTTTTAGTTAAACCTCTTTTTATATTAGGATTATATCTTTTTATTTTATCTTTCATATACATCACTATCTTTCTACATCACTTTTATTTAATAATAACATATTTTTCATAATTATGTGATATAATAATGGCAAGAAAAAAGGAAGGTGTTTATTTTATGCGAAGTTTTATTAATTATTTACTTACTATTACTTTGTTTATTGCTGTTATTGTTACTATTGCCATTTTTACTGTGAGAAGTCTTACTAGTCCTAGTTCAACAAGGAAGATGCTTGATAATATTGACTATGATGTAGTTATCAGTGATTTTAAAGATACTGATTATGGGAAAGAACTTTATAATTATGCAGATAGTTATGGTGTTTCTTCTGATAAAGTAGATTCTATTTTAAAGACTGAGGAAGCGAAAGATTATGTTAATAAAGTATTACAACAAGGAATTGATGCTTATTTAAATAATGGTAGTATTGAAATTAATGATGAGACTAAAGAATTTATTGATAAGGCAAATAAGAAGTATGAACTTAATTTAGATGATAATGAGATAAATGAACTTGAAAGTTATGCCAATGAAGCGATTAATGATAATTTAAATGTAGTTGTGGGTAATACTGATAATAACGATGATAATAATAATGATAATACTAATTCTATAACTCAAGGACAGTTTTTAATTGATATTATAAAGATTTGTAGAGATGATAATTTACATACTACTCTTTATATAATAATTGGTGTTATTACTTTGTTATTATTTATAAGTAGTTTTAAGAAGAAGAACTTCTTAGAATATATCGGTATTGTTTCTATAACAGTGGCGATATCTACTCTACTATTTAATGGTTTAATGGCTTTAATAAGTGATAGAATGACTAGTGTTGCTAATACTACTATTATCTTAAAACCTGTTACTGATACATTCTATATAATTACATTTATTGGTATTATTCTTGGAATTGTTTTACTTATTGCACAGCATTTTATTAATAAACATGTTAATAAAGAAGTTGTTCCTTTCTAAAAGTTGTGGTATAATATGTGGCACTAGGAGGGATTAGGTTATGATGGATGCAGATAGTTTTATAAATAATATGAATAGTGATGTTGTCGAAGAAGAAAGAAGAAGAAGAATAAAGGATTTAAATAATGAAATTGATAACTTAAATATTATAATTGGTATCTTTGAAAAACTCAAAAGAAGAGATTTAGGTGATTTAGTTTTACTTTCAATCATTGTATGTACTTATATTTTTGGTCTTTCTGCTTATGCTGCTGGGCTTTTTATAGGATTGGTTATTTTTAAAAGTGGTAGTTATATTGGTTGTAAACATTTTAAAAAAAAGTTAAATAGCAAAGAACTAGAAAAGAAAGAATTTGAAAATACTATTGAAAAGCATGAAAATAATAATGAAAAAGTACAAAATGATAAAGATTATTTTATTGTTAAAGAAGATTTATTAACTAAAATTGATGATTTAGATAAAGATGACTTGCTTGCTATTAGAACAATTATTGATGAATATACAACTAATAAAGATATTCCTAGTCAAGTTGGTAATATTGCCCAGTTTCTAACTGAAACACAAGTTGGTGATATTGATATTGAAGATACATCTTTATATAATAAACAAGTAGATGAAGAAGCTAAAGGTAAAGCTAGAAGTTATCATATAGAACATAAATAAAAATTAGATTAGATTTTAATCTATTTTTTTGTTATACTTAAATCGGTGATGATATGAAAGTAAATATTGTAGGTAGCGGTTCTATTGGTTCATCATTTATGAGTGCTTCTGCTATTATTGATGACCATATTTTAGTAGATGTTCCTAATGGGATTATTAAATATTTAAAACATTTGAGATATGATATTTTAAAAATAGATACTATAATTATTACACATTTACATGGAGACCATTTTTTTGATTTACCCTTTTTGATGTTGGGCAAATATTTTAATCATGATAAAACTAAAGTAAAGGTTATTTGTCCATATGGCACCACTAAAAAAATACAAAAACTATTTCGTTTAGGTTTTCCTTATGATTTTAGAAAAGTTATGAATAGTATTAATATAGAGTTTATCGAACATAAAGGTAGAAATAATATAGTCTTAGATAATAATATTAATATTCAGTCTATAAATGTTAAACATGGTACTATGAAGCCTTGTTTTGGTTATATTATTAATATTAATGGTAAGAGTGTTGGCTTTTCTGGTGATTCAATTTATTGTAATGCTATTAATAAAATTGTTGAAGCATCTGATATTTCTATTTTGGATATGAGTTTAAAAGAAGAAGGAAATAAATCTCATATGGGATTTTTAGATATAAAAGAAATATGTAAAAAGTATCCTAATAAAAGAATAGTTGCTACTCATATGCATAATAGTACTAGAGAAGTTGCTTTAAATAATCCTATTAAGAATCTAATAATACCAACAGAAAATTTTGAGATAAAATTATAGTGTTATATCATTTTTTGATAATTTGTAACAAAAAATATGTGATTTTTCAGTAAATATTTGACTTAATTATGTAGTTAATTTTCAGAGAAAAT
>CAMMMH010000037.1 GCA_946497955.1 uncultured Mycoplasmatota bacterium
TGATAAATAAAAATCTAGTATGTTTTTTTATTTACACACTAGATTATACACGGTCCGACAATATTCTTTCTTTCTCTATTTTTACCATCTTATTTTGTTGAGTGCACAAGAGTTTAGTCCTTACGGACTAGGACTCATCACGAGGCGGAACGAGCCACTACTATTAGCATCACCAGAGTAACTATTGCCGAAGTAGAACACACCTGCACAGTCACCAGGATCAGCACCATAGCCACCTCCACGTAATAACCACGGAAACATTTGTGTTACCATGTTCTGATAATCATTATACCATCCTCCTGTTTCACTTAAGGCATGTGATATACACTCTCCACTATTACATGCTTTACTTGCATCTTCACTTGTATATTTATTATAGTATTTACTATCAAGTGTTAATGGATTACTAAAACCACTACTTCCTACTACATCATTGTAATTTCCCATTACATATTCCCAGGATCCCCCACTCATATCATATACTCCATAAATTGTTCCTGTTGTAGAAGCTCCTACACCTTTTCCTGATACTCCACTCTCATCTCTCGTATTATCATCATACGTATATGGACATCCATAACTTCCATTTGCACTAGGTACACCACTACTACATCCAGTTATAAAACCATTTGATTTGTTTTGATATATCTCTTTATCAGCATTTATAAAATTAACATTTCCTAACTTCCCATAGGCACTTTGTGATAGATATGCAACTGCACCCCATTCATCATTTCTCATCGCATGCGAATTCATTGTAGTCCTAAATCCATACATATTACCTTCAGCACTTACCTTAAGTCCTACATTATAAATATTACTTATACTTATGTTTCTCCAACTACTTACATTTGGTTTTATTATTGGATCTGGTGTTGTTGAATTAGTATTACTACCTGTCGTATTACTTGTCTCAAACTTACCTACCCATATTCCAGAAAGCTCTTCATCTCCAAACGTAAAAGCATCCGGTGTATACCAATTCTTAGGCTCTTCTGTATTACTATATCTTGCTGTACCTTTTTCTTTTACATCTTTACCTATAAATTTAATATCTATCTCTCCTGGTAAAGTTTTTGTTGGACTATCACTTAAATATACTCCTCTTTTCCCATAATAATTAGTTCCATCTTCACTTGTTATTGTATAACTATAACGTGGTATCCATACCCACATGGTTTCTATATCATCCATCGGAATTACTGTACCTACTCCTGCACTTTGATATTCTGAAAGCCTTTCACTTTTTACAGTAACTGCATTGGCCCATATACCTCTTCCATAGTTATACCAACCGTTTTCTTCATCTGTCTTTACCCAGTTATATCCATCATGACGTACTGCAATCATATTACTATCCATCTCTGGAGCATTTACTTCTTCATTATCTTGTATAAACTTATCTTCTGCTACTTGTTGTGTTGCAAATACTTGTAACTTTCCTAAAAATGCTTTACCCATTACATCGTTTCCAGCATTTATATTAAGCCAAACTCTTAATTCACAATCTAACGTCTCGCTAGCATCTATCACTCCATGATATATCACTGGAGAATCTGATAGAGTACCTGTATATGAACTATCTCCTACTTTTACCTCATATCTTATATCTTTAGTATCTAAAAGTTCACAAGCACTACCATCAGTAGTTTGACAACTATTTATTAACTCTTCATCATCTATAAGTGATAATGAAAAATATAAGTCTATTCTACTTTTATTAGTAAGTGAAAATTTATAAGGACTAAATTCTTTTCCATCATCATCATAAGTAGGTATAGCATTTACTAACTGTATTCCTTCTGAAGCACTTTCATCTAATTCTAAATCAATAGTATCCACTAAAATACTTACATCTTTTTCACCTTGTAATGTTGTCATTAACCAGGCATATGATAAACCTATTATAAGTATTAAAAGAATTACAAGAATAGCAATAACTAATATTTTTTTATTACTATTTAGCAATCTATATTTTTTATTATCCATTTAATCTTTATCTGCCTCCCTATATTATCAAATTATTCTAATTAAATAATAACATTTTTTGGAAAAATATGAAAGAATTTGTCAAATTTTTTTTACAAACAAGTAACAAAAAAGAAAAAGACTATAAAAGTCTTAACTATGATAACAACTACCACCAATAAACTCTCTAATTATAGAGTCATCTGGAATACTCTCACTTGGTATTGGTAATATAAGTCTTAAAATATTAAGAAGTCTCTTCGCTTCTTCATAATAAGGAGAATCTTCATCTACTGAATAAAGTAAAGGTTCAACATAAGTTTTTAATACCCCTAACTCATATATTAATGCTGTATTAATAGTAACATCCGCTTCATCTTGGTAAGGAAATATGTACTTTTCTTCCCCTCCCCTAACATTACTCCATACTTTTAAGGTATCTACTACATTATATCCTCTAGTTCTATTATCTCTAATTATTCTTCTTAAAAGTCTATTATCTGTAGTAGGAAAACGATTATGATAATCTATATTAAGTTCTGTCAAAGCTGATAAATATATTTTATATTTGTTTTTAGCAGGTATTTCTTTTAAAACTTTAGGATTAAGAGCATGTATTCCTTCTATTAATAAAACATCATCTTTATCAAGCTTTAACTCTTTAACAAACTCTTTAACCCCTTCTTTAAAGTTATAAATAGGAGCCATTACATCTTTGCCTTCTAACAACTCATTAACTTGTTTAGTAAGTAACTTATTATCAACCGCTTCAAAACATTCATAATCTTTCTCCCCTTTTTCATTTAAAGGAGTTTTATCTCTATCTACAAAATAATCATCCATACTAATCATCTTAGGATTAAGTCCAAAGCTCTTTAAATACATACATAGTTTAGTAGTTGTTGTCGTCTTACCACTAGAAGAAGGCCCTGCAAGTAATATAATTTTCTTATCTTTTTTATTATCTACTATTTTTTTAGCAACACTTAAAAGTCTATTACTCTGTAATGTTTCATCTATTCTAATTAAATCCGCAATCTTACCACGACTAACAACTTCATTTAAATCAGCAATAGTCTCTATCTTCATTAACTTAGTCCATTCTCTACACTCTTTAAAGACTTTAAACATATTAGGATGATGGACATAAGTTTTAATCTGATTATGAGAATACTCTGTAGGAAATTGAAGCACAAATCCATTATCATCTACATAAGTTAGTTTAAACTCTTTTAAACACGAAGTAGAAGGAGGCATCTTACCATAAAAGTAATTATAGTAGTTACCTAATCTATAAAGAGTAATAAATGTATTAGTATTATATTTCATAATCTTAGCTTTCGCTAAATCATTAATACTCTCAAAATAATGTATAGCAGATATTCTTTCAACACTAACTTTAGTAATAGATAAATCCATCTCTACTAGTTTTAACATCTTTCTAGCAATTGTTTTAAGAATTGTCTCTGTTAAAGGAAAACTTGTCTTAATATAAATTCCCTTATCTAATGAATGCATTACTACTATATTAGCATCAAGGCCAAATATCTCTTTAACTGCAACTATAAGTAAAAAAGTTAATCCTGCAATATGGGCTCTATTACCTATTTTAGAATTTAAATCATAAAAGGTTATTCCACAAGAATCATTAACAACATAACTAAGCTCTCTATATACATTATTAACACTTGCTAAAATAATAGGAAAACGATAATCTTTTTGATACTCTTTACTAAGTTGTAATAAAGTTATTCCAGAAGGAACAGTCTCTTCTTTACCATTAATTGTTACTTTAACTTCTTCTATCATTCTAACACCCTCTTAATTCTATATATGATTATATCAAAATTAACATACAAAGTCTAATAATTTTGCCACATCTTGTAAGGTATAATTTAAAGTTTATTTGGATATAGTAGAATTAGGTGATAATAATGAATTTAATACCCATGATTGTTGATAAAGAAATAAATGGAGAAAGAAGTTATGATATTTTTTCTAAGCTTTTAAAGAATAGAATTATTATTTTAAGTGGAACTATTAATGATGAATCTGCTAACACAATCGTCGCTGAACTATTATATTTAGACTCTCTAAATCATGAAGATATTTCTCTTTATATCAATTCCCCTGGAGGTTCAGTAACAGCAGGTTTCGCTATCTATGACACCATGAATTTAATTAAAAGTGATGTTTCTACCATCTGTATGGGAATGGCTGCATCAATGGCTGCTTTTCTTCTATCTAGTGGCAAGAAAGGAAAACGATATGCTCTTCCTAACAGTGAAGTAATGATACACCAACCCTTAGGAGGAGCGGAAGGCCAAGCGACAGAAATAAAGATAGCCGCAGAACATATCTTAAAGACTAAAAAAAAGCTAAATAAGATTCTAGCTTTAAATACTAAACAAAAATTAGAAAAAATAGAACAAGATACAGAAAGAGATTATTTTCTAGAAGCTAAGGAAGCTAAAGAGTATGGACTAATAGATAAGGTTCTTTAATCTACAAAGACTTTATCCATTAGTTTTTTTATTTTTTTCTTTCTCTGTTTAGTTTTCTTCTTATTAACAAAGACTTCTTTAGTATCACTATCAATCTCTAAAACATCACCCTCTTTAACAGAAGGAAGTTTATCTATTCGATAAGTCATAACTCTGCCTTTATCAAGTTCAACTACTACTAAATTATTCTCTATTCTATCAACAATTACTTCCATAGGTTTAACATATTCGCTAAATATAAAAAGCACCTCCTCTCACACATAATATCTCTTTCTAAAGACACTATAACAGAAAAGAAATGCTTTGCAAAATTACGATTTTTCTAAATTCAAGACATTTTTCTTAGCAATTTTCAAAATCCCCTAGGAGAAAATACAATATCTAAGCCTAAATTCATCTAAATATTTAAAATTACAACTTTTTCATTTTTTAACACATAAAGTCCGATTATATTCAAGTATTAACTTTTCCTACTTACAATAAAACTGGTGATAAAAAATGTACTAGCTAATTATTGTGATGTTAACTTAGATTATTTATTAGGTATATCTAACAAAATAGAACATAGTGAGAAGTTAAAAATTGATTATAAAAAGATATGTGAAAGGCTATTAGAACTAAGAAAAGAAAATCACTTAACGCAAGCCAAATTAAGTGATAAAATAGGCTTCTTTTAAACAACCTATTCTAGTTTTGAAACAGGGGCAAGATGCCCTACTACACACAAATTACTATATATAGTAAACTTTTATAATGCTTCTATGGACTACGTTGTAGGTAGAACTGATAGAAAGAAAATATATAAAAGTATTTATCTTAATTAATTCTTCAAGCATCCTACAGGAATAACATAAACATCATCATCACGCTTATAAGCATAATTACCAGTTGCAGTTAATACCATCATGAATGATGGTTTTTTCATTTTTTCAGTATCTATTTTATTTTGCATTTTAATTAAATTTTTAGCACCTTCATCAATTAGTTTATCTCCACCAAGTTTTATTTCAACAAGTCCATAAGAACCATTTCTTAAATGTATAACAGCATCACATTCTAAAGAAGATGAATCTCTATAATGATAAACACTTCCATTTATACTTTCTGCATAAACCCTTAAATCCCTAACACATAATGTTTCAAATACCAAACCAAAAGTATTTAAATCATTAATTAAATCTTCTGGTCCTATTCCAAGACTAGCAGTTGCAATAGAAGGATCAATAAAATATCTAGTATCAGAAGTTCTTATAGCAGTTTTACTTCTTAAATTTGGATTCCATGCTGGAGACTCTTCTATTACAAATATTTTTTTCAAAGCATTAATATATGAAAAAACTGTATCTGTATCTAAAGCAAAAGAATCATTATTTATCATATCATTTTTTATTGTTTCTATTGATGCTTGGCTACCAATATTTCTAGCATAACTCCTCATTAAATTCTTTACTCTAAGAGGATTTCTACTAACACCATCAACTCTAGATATATCAGAATTAACAATTGCATCATAATAATCAAAAGCTGAGTCTAAAGCAATATCTTTATCTAAAAATATACTTCTTGGCCATCCTCCTCTACAACATAAATAGGCAATATCTTCAAGTGATAGATTATTTATTCCATTAACAGTGGATGGACTATTAAATAAATCTTTAAGACTTATAGTACCAGTTGATTCTCCTGATTCATATAAAGTCATAGGTCTCATTAATAACCATGAAAACCTTCCAGTCCCAGTATGTGCGATTTTACTTCTATCTACAGGAACAGCTGAACCAGTAAGAATAAATTGTCCTTCTTCCCCTCTATGATCTACTTCAAATCTAATTGCATCCCATAACTTTGGAGCAAGTTGCCATTCGTCAATTAACCTAGGAGTATCTCCAGTTAATAATAAAGCAGGATTGATGTCTGCAAGAGTTAAATTTTGTTCTTGATTCGCTGGATCAGCCATATATAATACACTTTTTGAAATTTGCTCTGCTGTAGTTGTTTTCCCACACCATTTAGGTCCTTCTATCAAAACAGCACCTTTTCCTTTTAGTTTCCTTTCTAATATTTCATCAGCAATTCTACTTTTATATTTTTCCATTTTAAGGTCTCCTTTTGAAATAATTTTAACATTAAATAATACTTTTTTCAATATTTTTCGGTAATTTGCAGACTTTTTATTCGGTAATTTGTGAGTTTTTCATTCGGTAATTTGTAGTTTTTAAGGTTGCTATTTAATTATCTAAAAATTTAAGTGCTAACTCTTTAATCTTCCTAAATCTATGATTAAGTCCTGACTTAGTGATTTTTTTACCCGTCTCTAAGCTGATAATCTCACTTAATTCTTTTAATGAAGCTTCTTGATATTTCTTACGATATTCTAAAGCTTCTTTAGTCTTATCATCAAGTAATTCTATCGCCATATTATCTTCAAGTATCTTAATATAATTTAACTGTTCCATCGCTGAATCTATTACTCTATCCATATTTGCTTGTTCACAATTATTAAGACGATTAGTTTTATTTTTAGCATCCCTATAAACTCTTATCTCTTCATAGTAAAGCACTGCCTTACTACAACCAATTATCTTTAAAAAATCACTTATCTTATCAGCTTCTTTAATATATATCATAAATCCTTTATCACGGCTTAATAATTTAGCATTCAATGAATAAGTATTAAGAAGTTTCTGAACAAAAACAGCTTCTTCGCTTCTTTCTATTAAAAACTCTAAATGATATCTACTAGTCTTAGGGTCATTAATACTACCACTACTCAAGAAAACTCCTCTTAAATACCCCCTAACCTCATCATCAGACTCTACTAAATAACTAGGAACAACTTCACTATCAATACAAAAAGTTTCTTTAATAAAGTCATCTCCTTCAACAATAACTAAAGCTTTAAGTTTATTTTTACTGAAATTATTATTATCTAAAAGCTCTTCACTATAAGATATCTCTTCATAACTATCAAGTAGTTCTTTTAAGTATGCTATAACAGCATCATTCTCACTACTAATAGTAATAGAATCTTTAATTATTTGATAATTATTACGAAAAAAGCCTGAGATTAAAGCTATTTTAGCAGTCTCAGTTATTTTTAATGTAGTTATTTCATTTTTTACTGTACCAGTAAAAGACATAAGACATTCCCCCTATTTCATTAAGTAAGAAAATATTAAAGAACTAAGTCTCTGACTATGATGCTTAAGAGTTCCATCAGCAATAGTAAGTAAATCTGCTTCAATAAATTCTGTATCTAACTTAGATAAAACTGGATAATCTATTTTAACTGGATCTTTTCTTTCTTTATTAGAATACCTTAAAGCCATCTCTTCACTTATTTTAGAGTTAGAAGCAATAACAGCATCAAGTTTATGTTTACCTAAGTAACTATTTATAAGGTTAACATGGTCACTTACAGTAAAGTCATCAGTCTCTCCAGGTTGTGTTACGATATTACATAAATACATAATAGGAGCTTTTGTCCTATCTAAACATTCAATAACTTCTGTAGAAATAAGATGAGGAAATATACTAGTATAAAGACTACCCATACTAAAGATGATTAAATCTGCTTCCCTAATAGCAGTTTTAACTTCTTCTAACACTTTAGGTTGTTCTTTATAGAAAAGTCTTTTTACTTTCTTCTCACTCTTAGTAATAGAAGCTTCTCCCTCTACAATACTACCATCCATCATTTCTGCCATAAGTGTTACATTAGCATCCTCTGTTAATGGTAATACTTTATTTTTAATATCTAAAAGAGTACAAAGTTCATTAATAGATTCTTTTAAACTCCCTGTAATATTTAAAAGAGAAATAAGTATTAAGTTACCTAATGCATGTCCATCTAAATCACTTGTTGTATCAAAACGATATTCTAACATTTTCTTAATATTATCACTAGTAGAAGATAAACTACTAAGTACTTTTCTAACATCACCAACAGCAGGAGCATGAAACTCTTCTCTTAATTTACCTGTACTTCTTCCATCATCAGATACTGTAATAACAGCAGTTATATCTAAAGGAAAATCTTTAAGTCCTTTAAGCAAATAAGAAAGCCCTGTTCCTCCTCCAAAAACAACTATTTTTTTATTATTCACACTACTCATCTCCTTGAAATCTCTAAAGCAACTTTAGCCGCTTCTCCCATAGCAATAACTATTTGATAGTCATATTTATTTAAAGCATCTCCTACGGCATAAACTCCATCTATAGAAGTCATTAAATTATCATCTGTTTTAACATAACCTCTATCATCTAAAATATCTAATGATGATAAAAAGCCAGCATTAGGAATTTGTCCTATATATATAAATACTCCATCAGTAATTATATCATTACCTTCTTTTGTCTTAATAGTAATTTTATCATCTTTAGAAAAACTTTCTACTTCTCCTCTTACAAAAGAAATATTATCTATTTTCTTAATCATCTCTTGCAAATAAGCTTTCGCTCTAAACTCATTACGATATAAAACAGTAACAGTTGATGCTAACTTACTTAAGTATATCGCTCCTTCAAAGGCTGCATCAGAAGCACCAACCACAACTACATCTTTATTTTTATATAAAGTTCCATCACAAACAGCACAATAACTTATTCCGTTAGTCCTAAGTTCATCTTCACCTTTAACTCCAAGTAGTTTAGGTTTACGACCAGTTGCAATTATTACATAATCACAGATATACTCACCCTTACTAGTAATAACTTTCTTCTCTTTATCTGTCTTAATATCAATAACTTCTTCATATTTTACAAGAACACCTAAATCAGTAATCTGTTTTAACATCTTTAAAGCTAAATCACTTCCACTGATAGATTCATATGAAGGAAAGTTCATAATATTTCCATTATCAACTATCTGTCCTCCCGGCATAGACTTCTCTAAAATAATACAATCAATACCTGCTCTATTTAAGTAAAGCGCTGCAGTCATTCCTGCCACCCCACAACCTACAATTACTACTTTATATTTATTATTCATAAAGACCTCCTCTAATTATTTAATGTAAAAAAGTTTCTCTATCAATAGTATATACATAAATATCAGTTAATTCATCTAAAAAGGTATACTGAACCTTTTTTATTTCTTTTTTTCTACAAAATCCTAGCTTTTCCATAACTTTCCATGATGCTATATTGTCTATTGCTGCTCCAGTTATTATTTTTTTAATATCACACTCTGCAAACATATAATATAACATAGCTCTAGCAGCTTCCGTACAATAACCATTACCTTGATATAAAGGATCAATATACCACCCTACATCATAAACATCTACAAAAGATTGTTTATCATTATTCACATGACAATCAACCTGCCCTATACACTTATCAGTATCTTTTAAAAATATACTCCAACAAAAAACATCTTTATCATTAGCTTGTCCTATTTTTGTTTTATAATATTTTTCTTGTAAATTCCAATCAGTAAGTTTATTTCTAAATTTAATGGGAACAGTTAAATACTATTTATTGACATCATCAAGCATCAATATTTCCCAAAGCCTTTTTTGTTCCTTCATTGTTTGAGGCTTTAAAACTAATCTATTGGTTTCTATCTCCCTACTCCCCTTAAATTTCATAAAGCACATCCTCTCTATATAACTTCTTATTTCTTCGTAAGAAAACAAAGTAAACTCCTACGATAAACAAGACAACCGATACAAGTTGAGCCACTCTAATAGGACCTAACATTAAACTATCTAGTCTCATCCCTTCTATTATAAATCTAATGAATGAATACCACATCATATAAAATCCCATCAACTGTCCAGTCTTTAAGTTCTTATAAAACTTTCTAATTACTAAAAGAATTATAAAACCAATTACATTCCAAATTGACTCAAAGAAAAATGTTGGCATATAATAATCTCCATTAATATACATACCTCTAATAATAAATTCTGGTATATATAAGCTCTTTAAATAACCATATGATGTAACATACCCATAAGCTTCACTATTAAAGAAGTTACCCCATCTACCTATCGCTTGTCCTATAATAAGACCTACTACTAGTATATCCAAAAGTTTTAAAAGATTTAATTTATGTTTCCTACTATAATACCAAAGATATAAAAGTCCACCGAGTATTCCTCCATGAATAGCAAGACCACCATGCCATATATAAAGTATCTCTATAGGATTAGACAAATAATATGATAAATTAAACAACACATAATAAGCCCTTGCTCCTAAAAATGCAAAGATAATAGTATAGAAAAACATATCAAATAGTTCATCTTTATTAACTTTTTCTTTTCTAAGCTCTAAAAAGACAAGGACTCCTCCTGCTATAACTCCTAAAAGAATAAAAATAGAGTAATAATATATTTTTATAAAGCCTAAGTCTAAAAGCACCCTATCCATGATGTTTAACCTTTCTAATAATTGGTTTAATGACAAACTCTTCTATTAAAACATTTGCTACAGAAATTAATATTGATATAGCAAGAGCAACCCATATATCCAAAAGATTAAAATATTTACCTAAAATCCAGTCTGTAAGTTTAAGAATAAATAAATTAATAAATGGATAGAAAAGACCAAAAGTAAGAGCCGTCACTGGTATTGTAAATCTAACTAACAAGGGTTTAACAGTCTGATTTAAAATATATATTATAAATGAAGCTAATATTGAAAAAAGAAGAGGATGATGCGGGTCAATATAAAATGTTTTAAAAAATTTAGAAACTAAAAAGAAGACTATAGAGTAACTTGCAAAATATAAAAGCCATTCTAAAAATCTATTTAATCTGATTTTCTCTTTTGTCGTTACAATTATCTTCATAGTCTCCTCCTATAATTTATAACATTTTCTTTAAAAATTGTCCTGTATAAGATTCTTTAACTTTACTAATCTCTTCTGGAGTACCAGTAGCAACTACACTACCTCCTCCATCTCCTCCTTCTGGACCTAAATCAATAATATAATCAGCACATTTAATAACATCTAGATTATGCTCTATAACAAGTACTGTATCTTTATTATCGACTATTTTCTGTAAAATTGCAAGTAACTTCTTAATATCAGCAGAATGTAGTCCCGTTGTTGGTTCATCTAGAACATACAAAGTTTTACCAGTTGGCTTTTTCTGTAACTCTTTAGCAAGTTTAACTCTCTCTGCTTCTCCACCAGAAAGTGTTGGGGCACTTTGTCCTAGTTTAATGTATCCTAGTCCTACATCTTCAAGTACTTGAAGTTTATTTTTAATCTTAGGAACATTACTAAAGAACTCTAAGGCCTCACTAACTCGCATATCTAAGACATCAGCAATGTTCTTCTCTTTATAGTAAATGTTTAAAGTCTCTCTATTATACCTTGTACCATGACAAACTTCACAAGGAACATAAACATCTGGTAAGAAATGCATCTCTATTTTCTTAACTCCATCTCCCCTGCAAGCTTCACATCTACCACCTTTTACATTAAAGGAAAATCTATTCTTCTCAAAGCCATACATCTTCGCTTCTTTAGTATTAGTGAAAAGCTCTCTAATATCATCAAATACCCCTGTATATGTTGCAGGGTTACTTCTAGGAGTTCTACCAATTGGTGACTGTGATATATCAACAAGTTTATCAATATTATTAAGTCCTAATATTTTATCATGTTTACCAGGTTTAACTTTAGATTTATATAAAGTATTAGAAGCAGCTTTAACAAGTATCTCATTAATTAAACTACTCTTACCACTACCACTAACACCAGTTACTAGGGTGAATGTTCCAAGAGGAATTTTAACATCTATATTTTTTAAATTGTTCTCCTTAGCACCTTTAATAGTTATAAACTTACCAGTACCTTTTCTTCTCGTTTTAGGTACAAGAATACATTCTTTTCCACTTAAATAACGTCCTGTAATACTCTCATCACACTTCATTACTTCATCAGGTGTACCTGCTGCGACAATCTTTCCACCTCTATCTCCTGCTTCAGGGCCAACATCAACAAGGTAATCAGCAGCAAGCATTGTATCGGTATCATGTTCTACAACTATTAAAGTATTACCTAAATCTCTCATCTCAAGTAAAGAATTAATAAGTCTATCATTATCTCTTTGATGAAGTCCAATACTAGGTTCATCAAGAACATAAAGTACCCCTGTTAAACGAGAACCAATCTGTGTTGCTAGTCTAATACGTTGTGCTTCTCCACCACTTAATGTTCCTGCACTTCTTGCAAGAGTTAAATATTCAAGTCCTACATTTTTTAAGAAAGATAAACGTGATTTAATCTCTTTAAGAATAAGGTCAGCTATCTGCATCTTCTCTTCACTAAGCTTTAATTTATCAAAGAAGGTAATAAGCTCTTTAACACTCATACACGTTACTTCATAAATATTTTTCTTACCTACTTTAACAGAAAGCACATTATCAGCTAAACGAGCCCCACCACAAACTTCACAAGTCTGTTCAATCATAAACTTCTCTAACCATTCTCTAATCCAACTACTTGATGTTTCCATATAACGACGCTCTAGATTATTGATAATACCTTCATAGTAATCAGTCTGATTAGTAACATTACCACTTTTTGATTTATAGTTAAAATGAATTAACTCATCACTTCCATAAAGGATTAAATCTTTCTCTCTTTCCGTTAACTTCTTAAAAGGTTTACTAGTACTAATCTTATAATGCTTACACATACACTCAAGTCTTTTATAATAAATATTATCAGTATCATCACCAAGAGTAACAATCGCTCCATCTTTTAACGATTTACTCTTATCAGGAATAACTAAATCTGGGTCTATTTTTAACTTAATACCAAGTCCTTTACACTCTGGACATGCTCCATATGGTGCATTAAAACTAAATAGACGAGGTTCAAGTTCAGGTAGTGAAAAATCGCAATATGGACATGCAAAATCTTCTGAATAAACTACTTCCTTATCGCCAAGAAAATCTACTACTACTTTACCTTTACTAAGCTTAGTAGCAACCTCCAAAGACTCAAAAAGTCTACTTCTAATCCCATCTTTCAAAACAATTCTATCAACAATTACTTCAATATTAGACTTCTTATTTTTCTCTAAATTAATCTCCTCAGTTAAATCATGCATCTCTCCATTTACTCTAACTCTAACAAATCCCTGTTTTCTTAAATCATCAAGTAAATCTTTATGTGTACCTTTCTCCCCATGAACAACAGGAGCCATTATAACGAGTTTAGTTCCCATATCATGTTCTAATATTTTATTAGTCATCTCTTCAATACTTTGACTAGTTATTGGAATACTATGATTAGGACAATATGGTACCCCTACTCTTGCAAATAAAAGACGTAAATAATCATATATTTCTGTAACCGTACCAACAGTACTACGAGGATTCTTACTAGTCGTCTTCTGGTCTATACTAATTGCAGGACTAAGTCCTTCTATAGAGTCAACATCAGGTTTTTCTGTTCCCCCTAAAAACTGTCTAGCATAAGCAGATAAACTCTCTACATATCTTCTTTGTCCTTCAGCATATATCGTATCAAAAGCAAGAGAAGATTTACCACTACCACTAACACCTGTCATTACAATTAATTTATTCTTAGGTAATTCTATCGAAACATTCTTTAAATTATTTTCTCTAGCACCTTTAACTATTATTTTATCCACAAATACCACTTCCTTAAAACGTTATATATTATAATACAAAATAATACATTTTTCTACTACCAAAATATACCATAAGTATAGTAATTAGTCAAACAAATTTTCTATAAAATGTGACTTTTTTTTCAAAATGTCCGCTTTTGTATTTTCGTTTACAAAACAAAA
>CAMMMH010000038.1 GCA_946497955.1 uncultured Mycoplasmatota bacterium
CTTCCTCTAGAGACTTTTGTCCTTCCTCTAGAGACTTTTGTCCTTCCTCTAGAGATTTTTGTTCTTCTTCAAGAGATTTTTGTTCTTCCTCAAGAACCTTACCCTTTTCTTCAAGAATCTTACTATTTTCTTCTATAAATTTCTTACCTTCTTCAATTTTTACTAAATCATCTTTAACATATTCTTTTGCCTTTTGTTTCCATTCCCATTCTTTATGCTTTTCATAATCGTATACACCAATTATACCTAGATTATCAGATAGTTTTTTTATTTCTTCCTTCGCTTCCATTAAACCTTCAACTCCTTCACTAATCTTTTCTATATCTTCCCGTTTTGTTAAAGTTAGTAAAGTTATAGCCCTCTCAAACTCACTTAACTCATCATTATTATAATATTTTTCACGAAATTTTAAAAGATTAATATTGTATATTATAAGATTTTCTGAAAGCACAATCCCTCGTTCAGGATCCATTAATACAAACTTTATTATTTCCCTATCGTCATATTGCCAATCTAAATCAAAGTTTATTTGTATACCTATATAATTATCATCATAACCTTCACCACTAAAATTTGCTTCGGTCTTACCTTTTAAAATATAATCAATATTTCTATTTATTAATCCTTCATAATAACTAGCATTCATTTCTAAATTGACTACATTTCTTTCAACTCTAACGATTATATCAGTAACCTTCTTCTTCTCTTTAGCATTACTAACAGGTAACTCTGTATTTTCTAGATGTATATTCTTTCTTATTATTTCTCTATCTATACCTAAAAAGTGTTCTAAGATAATGACCAAATACTTTGGACTTTCTATTATCAAATTCTTAAAGACAACATCTTGTGTAGCAGGTAAGACTTCCCCCTTTCTTATAAGATCTTCTCTTAATTTTATCGCTTCTTTTAAATTTATCATTTTTTCTAAAAATTCTTCACTATATCCTGTGTACATTACAATTTCTCCTTTCTTAATTAAATACTTTCCAGAAAGTGATTACACTCTATCATAAAGAGAAAAGTAATGCAAAAAGAGAATTTTCAAAATTCAAGACAAAAACAGGTGCAAAATTACTTAAAAACACCTGTTTTTCCCAATTTTCACCTCAAAATTGGCTTGAATTTTGAAAATTCATAGTTTTTTTATTTTTTTACTTTCACCTTATATCTTTCAACCAAATCTGGATCATGTTGATTTATTGGTAAATTATCTAAAGAGAAGAATTTCATATTTTTAGACTCTTTATCCCATTTCAAATTCCCATTATATTTTTTTACTAAAAATAGAACTGTATTATTAATGACAATGTCACCATTAGGATAACTATTACGTCTACTTTTACCTGAGACTATATCTATTATCTCTAAATCTTTTTTATCTACATCTAAGTTAGTCTCTTCTTTTATTTCCCTAATAATAGTGTCTTCAAAAGTTTCTTCTAATTCTTGACACCCACCAGGTAAGCCCCATTTATCTCTATCTGCTCTTTTTTGTAATAATATTTCACCTTTTTCATTAACAATAATAGCAGCCGCTCCATCTTGTAAAAGAACAAATTTATGTCTAATTTCAGCAGGCATACAAAGTCTTATATAAAGAGGATAGCCTATTTCTTTAGATAATTCTATAATTTCAGCCACATCGCTATTTACCATTTTCTTTACTAATTCTTCATGACTAATCATATTATCACCTACAAATATGATAGCATAAATACTAAATTAATCAAGAACTAACCGCTTCATTTAACATCTCAAAGAAAGCATTCATTCCTTTATTAAAAACATCTCCTATTAATTCTGATAAGTCTAATCCTAGGTCTGATACTTTATTATCATAATTAACTTTATCTTTATTAAGATAGTCTTTGATAGTTACATCTTTCCCTGCTTCTATATCTTCTTCATACTCTTTTATCTGTTCTTCTGTTAACATATTTTCTCTATTCCTTGTATATTCATTATAACCGGATGCTTGCATAAAGTATAAAACAAAGAAAAGAAATACTAAAATAATAATAATTAGTCTGGCAAGATTAGTTTTGGTCACTTTTTATCACCTCTGTTAGGACATCACTTAAAACAAGAAGAGTCTCATAAACTTCATCAATTGTATTTTCAGGTCCCCCTACTTCTATTAAAATTGTTCTATTAGAAAAGTCTTGATTATAAATACCATTTACACCCTCTCCTTCTTTTTCATATATACCTTTAGAAAGTCCTGGTACTTTAGCATTTATCATTTCACTTATCTTAGTACTAAAGTCTAAATTTCCCTGATAACTAGGATTTTCTAGTCCTACTAAAAACATTACTTTAGCATAGTTCCTATCATTATAAGTTAGAGTTGTTTTATCATGAGATAAGGAGTCTCTATGTAAATCTATAAAATAGATTAGACTAGGATAATTAACTTTCGCTTGTTCCATTAAAACTCTACTAGCATCATAACTTCCAGCATAGTTAAGTCCTAAACTACTTCTAATACTACTAATAGATTGTTCTTCTATTAAGACACTAAAGCCATTATCTTCCAACTTTTCTTTTAAAACATAATCAGATAGTTTAACTGTTGGCATAACACTATATTCTGCAAAGGATGAGGGTTTATATTCTTCAGTATCATGAGAATTATATAGATATATTGTTGGTTCTTCATTTACAACATCTTCATTACTTACTTTTCTAACCTTTTTATCATCTAAATCTGTTTTTTTAGTTAGCCCTTTAAAATTAGTATCTAATATCGATAACGGATCTGTTAAATCTAAATCTATTAATTTAGTCATAAGTTGATGAAAATAACTATAATTAGATTTACTATTAACAATAAAAGGATTATTATTTTCAATTAGAAAATTTACTAAGTCACTATTTTGATGAGGAAGATTATATTTAGATAAAGCTTTAATAGTTAAAAGGAATGAAGAAAAAATCATAATAAAGAATAGTATGATTTTAGGTTTTATTTTTTTAGTTTTTTTATTCTTTGATATAAACTTTTTCTTCATAAAAAATCTCCTTTATTACATAGTAATAAAAGAGTTATTAAAATTATGTCGAATTAGTTTAATTCTAAGCTTTTATTTAAGGCTTTAGATAAAAGAAGGCTTAACTTTTCAATAACAAAGTCTATTTCTTTAGGTGTTACTAATAGGTTATAACCTAGAGGTGTTAGTACTTCAGTAATTAAAGTTTTAATCTCATCTTCTTCTAAATTACCAATTAAGCCCATTACTTCTTCTCTTTCGCGCCTTTCTAAGGTCTTATCATGATTTTTATAATCTCTACTACTTGGAGGGACTAGTTTTAATTTATTATTATTAATATTTTCTTTTTCATAAGAGAAATGTCTGAAGATATAATTTATAGTGTTACTAACTATAGTCGTTGCATCTACTACTGTTGGTATACCTATGGCAATTACAGGAAGTCCAAGTGTTTCCTTACTGATTTCAAAGCGATTATTTAAAAGCCCACTTCCTGGATGTATACCCGTATCAGTTATTTGAATAGTTTTATTAATACGTTCAAGACTAGATGCAGCAAGGGCATCGATTACGATTAAAAAGTCTGGTTTCGTTTTTTCTATTACTCCTTCTATTATTTCTTTAGTCTCAATTCCTGTTGTTCCCATAACACCTGGTACAAGAGAAGATATTACTCTATATTTAGAATCTAAGGGTAGTCCTAACTCTACTATTTGTCTTGTTATTTTAATAGAGTCAATAGTTAGAGGTCCCAAAGCATCAGAAGTTGCTTTTCTATTACCAAGACCAACTATTAAAACACTATAATTATCTTTAATATTTATACTCTTTAATAAGTCTTTTAAAGCAAGAGTAGTAGCATGTAATAAATTATTAAAGTTATTCTCATCTGTTACATCTTCAAAATATATAGTCTTATATATACCTTCTTTTTTAGAGATAAGCTTAGCATTATCTTTATCTAAGGTAATAGTTTCTATTTTAATATCTTTATATTGTTCCTCTTCTTTTTTATAACCTTTAAAGTTACTAAGATGCTCTACTATTAAGTCTGTTCTAAGTCTATATTTACTTAAATCCACTTCGTGCATATAAATCACAACCCTCTTTCTATTTATATTATTAACAAAAAGTACAAAAATATTTGCAAAATATACTATTATTTGGTAAAATTAGATTGTTTACAAAAAGTGAGGTGAAAACATGCCAAATATTAGAAGTGCTAAGAAAAGAGTACGTAGTAATGCTAGAAAAGCAGATGTTAATACTTTAGTTAGATCTAGTATGAGAACTGCTGTTAAGAATTGCGAGAAAGCAGTAAACACAGGCAATAAAGAAGAAGCTGCTAATAAATTAAATATTGCATTACAAAGAGTTGATAAAGCTTGTACTAGTGGATTAGTTCATAAGAATAAAGCTGCTAGATTAAAATCAAGACTTACTAAAGCAGTTAATGCTATGGAATAATAAAAGAAATGTGGATAGTGTACACGCACATTTCTTTTTTTGTATTTTTTTTTAAAAATATGAATTTTGAAAATTCGAGCCAATTTTGGAGTGAATTTTCGTGAATTTGGCCATTTTTGACCAATTTTCGACCTGTTTTTACTCCAGATTTTGAAAATTCACTTTTTGCAAAGAATAAAACTATCTGTTATAGTGATAGTGAAAGGAGAAAAGTTTATTATGAAGTAGTACATGTATATATATTTCTATTTTGATAACCTAATTTCTTGTGTTTTTTTATTATAATTATTACTCCTTTATTAAGGATATCATAATAAACAAAAATCCTTTCAAAGTTCATCTCTCACAAAAAGACTAGAGGGCTCCATACTCTAGTCTTTTTCTAATCTATCTAAAGTTATTTCTTTAAAAGCATTATTTTTAATATCATTTAAAATAATAGTAGCTGCTCTTTCATAATCAATAATATTACCTTTAGTAACACAGCCTCTTTTCTTTGCAATTTCTTCCATTACTTCTATATTAGTCATATTGTCTACTTTGATATTATAACGGCTTTCTAATTTATCTTTATATAGTTTTGTTAGGATATTTATAGCAAACAAAGCTAGATCTTCTTTATTAAGTATTTCTTCTTTAATAGATGAAAATATGGCAAGTATCCTCGCTTCATATTGGTCTTCTAATTTAGGCCATAAAATACCAGGGGAGTCTAATAAATCTATATCTTTATTAATTCTAATCCAAGATAGACTCTTAGTAAAACCAGGTTTATTCCCTACTCCTGCAGCTTTCTTACCTACTAATCTATTAATTAAAGTACTCTTTCCAACATTAGGTATACCTATAATTAACGCTCTTAGGTTACGAGGTTTTAGACCTTTAGATTTTCTTTTATCATTTAATTCTTTACTAACACTTTCACTTAAATCTAAAACTTTCTTAACATTCTTATTATTAGCAAGATCAACTGGTACTACTTTATAACCTAATTTCTCATAATAACTAATAAATTTATCAGTTTCCTTTTTATCACATAAATCATACTTAGTCATGATTAATATTCTAGGCTTATCTTTAACTAAATCATCAATATCTTTAATCTTAGATGAGATAGGCATTCTTGCATCTATTACTTCATAGATTATATCGATTAGATTAATCTTTTCTCTTATTTCTCTTTTAGTTTTAGCCATATGGCCTGGATACCAGTTGATTACACTTTTATGCAACCCCCCTTGTATTTCATTGTTCTTCATAAAAATTCTACTCCTTTCGCACTAAATTTTTAATTAAATCAAGTGTTTTTCCTTATATATTATACCACATTGTTTTTACTTTTTAGATACCTTTCTGCATTTTCATATTCGTCTTTATACCTAAATATTATATCTACACCTTTTTCATTATTAACAAATATATCTTTAATAAAACTATCTACAATATTTCTGTCTATCGTTTTTATTTTTCCTGTTTTTTTAAAGTTATTTATCCAATCCAAATTATAGGAATTAATTTTACTGATTTCTAAATTTTCTTTCTCCATATTTAATTTATTTATTTCATATAAATATTTTTGTTTAAAATCATCATAATCTTCTTGTGATATGAAGTCACATCGGTAGTCTTTTACCAATTCGTTTAGTAATACTTGATATTTTTCTAATTCTTTTTCTATTTCGCTTATTCTAATTTCTTTTAATTTAGCATTATACTCTACTCTTGAAACTGAAATAACATCTTCAATCTTATTACTAATATCACATACCAATTCTATATGTTGATTTAAAATTTCTAAAACAACTTCATCCAGTTCTTTTTCTTGTATATAATGTTTATTACATTGTCTGGTATTATAATAAGTGCTACAGTAATAATATACTTTTTCCTTATTGTTTTTTATTTTAGTTTTCCTATATAGATTGGCACCACACTCTGAGCATTTTAAAAAACCAGTATATTTATAAAATTTTCCTTCTTTATTTACTCTGACATTTCTATTATATAAAATATCCTGTACTTGATTAAATATTTCTTCTTTAATAATAGCATTATGTCTTTTCTTTGAAACAACCCACTCATCTTCAGCAACTCTTACCATATTGTGTGTTTTATGACTTATTCTCGTTCTCTTACATTGAACAAGTGAGCCAATATATGTTTTATTTTGTAATATGGTATCTAACATTTTAGTATTCCATCTACGACTAATTCTACTAACTTTTATATTATACTTTTCTTTTAAATAAACACTTGGTGTCAAGATATTATTGTTAGTTAATTCTTCTACTATTTCCTGTTTGCTTCTACCTTTTAAAGCTAAATCAAATATTCTTTTTACTACATTTGCAGCGTCTTTATCTATAATGAGTTTATGTGGATCATCTGGATCTTTCAAGTATCCATAAGGAGCAATTTTTCCTATAAAATTACCTGACTTTTTGCTGGCTTTTAATGCTGTTCTCATTTTCTTTGATGAATCTTTAGAATAACTTTCATTTAGAAGATTTTTAAATGGTATTTCTAATGACTGCATTATATTAGGATTTTTAATAGAATCGACATTATCATTTACTGAAATAAATCTCAAACTGTATTGTGGTACTATTTCATCAATAAAATTTCCGACTTCTATATAATTTCTTCCCAACCTTGATAAATCTTTTACTACTACACCATTTATTTTTCTATTTTTAATATCATTAAGCATTCTTTTATATCCCGGTCTATTAAAATCTGTTCCCGTATATCCATCATCAACGTAGTCTTTATATACAATTATATCATTTTTGTCAAGTAAATAATCATCTATAAGCCTTTTCTGATTAGCAACACTATTTGATTCTTCTTCATTTCTTTCATCAAATGAACGCCTGCGATAAATCCCTATTTTCCATTTCTTCATTGATTTTTGCTTCCTCCTCTTCTAAATAATTTATTAATCCTAAATATTCATCTTGATATTTGAATTTAATGTCTAGGCTACCATCTTTTCTAACATAGATAACTTCTATTAATTCATTTAAGACTTCTTTTGAAAGATTTTTAATTCTTCTATTTCTCTTATAATGACCTATCCAATAATCATTTTTTCTGATTTTCTTTATGTTTTCCCTATATGTTGATGTATATAATTCTATGTCCTCATTTAACTTGGCAATTTTAGATTCGATTTCTTCAGATAATTTAATAAATTCACTTCTTTCTAATTTATCAAATTTCCATTCCTCATAATATTTTCTCTTTTGCTCTTTTAAATTAGATATTTTTATTTCTGAAATTTTTACATTATTTTTATATTCATTTTCGATAGAACTCTGATTATTCTTAAAATACAGTTTAGACAAACTTTTTTCTAATTCAATTACTAATTTCACTTGTACTTGAATTGCCTCTAATACTGCAGTTTCTAAATTACTTGTTTTTATCTTATGTGATGAACAAGATTTACTTACTTGCAAATAACTCATACAAAAATAGTTTGAAAGTTGTCGTTTGCCTCTAAAATCTTCTTGTTTGGTCATTGCTCTGCCACAATCGGCACATTTCAGTATTCCCCTAAATATTGAGTAGTTTATTGGTGTATTATGTGTTTTCTTTTTATCATTTTGCTTTATTATGGTTTGAACTTTATAAAAATCTTCTTTGGGTATTATTCCCTCGTGAGTGTTTTCAGAGCGAACACATTCATCTTCATCTTTAGAAATAATTTTTTTACATCCAAAAGTAGCCCTTGTAGTTTTTAATTGTACTAGATTTCCGATATACACTTCATTATGAAGCATTCTACCAATTGTAGATGTACTCCATAAATATTGTGACTTTATTTCAAAAGGTTCTAATGTAAGTTTTCTTTTTTTCCTCCTTTGTAATTCTTTTCTGCACAAAATTCCATTATCATTAAGATACTGGCAAATCGTTGGTCGACCACTTCCTGATAAAGCCATATCAAATATTTTTTTTACTACATCTACTTCGTTGTGATCTGGTATTAAATGATGTTTATCTTCTGGGTCTAACATATATCCATAAGGTGGAGTTCCTGCAACAAATTGTCCACCCTTTGCCATAATTTCATAAGCACTAGAAACTTTTTTTGACAAATCCCTTGAATAATTTTCATTCATTAGATTTTTTACTGGTACTATCAAACTACTTATTGATTCTGGGTCTAAATACGAATCAACATTATCATTTACAGAGATAATTCTTATATCATATATTGGAAATATTTCTTCAATATATTTTCCAACCTCTTTATGATTTCTCCCTAACCTTGATAAGTCTTTTACAATAATTCCATTTATTTTACCGTTTAATACATCTTGTAACATTCTTTTAAATCCCGGTCTTTCAAAATTAGTACCAGTATATCCATCATCAATATAATAATCTTCAATTTCTACATTTGGCAGATTTTCTATAAAAGATTCTATTAATGCCTTTTGATTTTTAATAGTATAAGATTCACTATTTTCTCCATCATCAAATGATCTTCTTCCATATACACCTAGTAGCCATCTCTTATTTTCATCATTTTTTCTACTCTGCTTTTTATTTCCACGACCTGCCATTTTCACCTCCTCCTTTCAAATTATGAATAAATCATAATTCAAATTTGTTTTTTTTACGAAGGTGGAAATTTTAGTTTTGCAGACTTGACTATCTATATAAATTTTTTAGTACGTTAGTCAAACAATCATCAGCAGTTTTTTCTGTATCAGAGAACCTTATCCTTACTAATTTACCTTTAACTTTAAAAATATAAGGATTTTTTACTTTATTTAAAAAATCAAGTATTCTTTCATTACTTGATTTTCTCTTATCTATTTTAATGTCTGTTATTTCATCAACGTCATTAAGACTTACATCATCTAATGACATACTCTTACATTTTTCTAATTTTCGTTCTAATGACTTAATATCATATTTATTCATTATATATATCTCCTCTTTCTTATCTTTCTAACTTTTAAATCAAACTCATCACTTGATTTAAAACCAAAAATATCGCATTTAAGCAACACATCTTCAACCATCTGCATTGCTTCCTTGCGATTATTTGCTTTAACTTGTATATCATCAACTCCACCGTTACATATCACACTAACTATAAAGTCTTTTCTTTTTTTGAACATATCTATTTCCTTTCATTTATATTTATTAGTTATATCAAAAGCCTCTATCATTGCCTTATTTATCTCATCAATTTTTTCTGGCTCTATTTTACAAAGATATTCTTGTAATCTCTGCTTATCAATTACTCTTATTTGTTCAATTAAAATAATCGAATCGTGAGTTATTTTTCCATTTTTCTTAATAATAACGTGTGTAGGTAAATTAGGCTTTGAATTAACTTTACTTGTAATAGGTGCTATAAGCACAGTAGGACTATATTTATTACCAATATTATTTTGGACAATTACCACCGGTCTATTGCCACTCTGTTCACTCCCTATTATTGGATTTAAAGAAGCATAATAAATATCGCCCTTTTTTATATCATCTGTCATATTTTTCAACTTTATAGATAATTCGTGGTGGCTCTTGAAATAAGTTTAATATATTTAACTTTTTATTTTTTAAATAATCAGTCAATACTCTATCTACATCCTGTTTGGCTTTAATCATACTTTCTTGTGAATGATCCATTGTAGTTTCAAATATCAGTTTAATTCTCACTTTATATCTTTTTCTTTTCATATACATTCTCCTCCTTTATGTATAAAAGCCAAAGTATGGACATACTCAGGCTTAATTTATCTTTATTTTTATTTTGTTTTTATAACTGATATTTCTCCTCGAAACCCCTCAGTCTACGGGAAATCATCAAACGATTGACTGCTAATCAATCTCACGGGAATTCCACCCTCTTGAGGATCGCTCAAGACTGCCCCCATTGCGTGAGTCTGTGGCTAGGCAGGAGTATCTTTAACCCTGTTGTCTGTCTTGGCAATATTAGGAGCAACCTAATTTTATAATCAAGTATTTCTCGCTCGCTTTTATATCTATAAAAGGTCTTGGCGTACTTATTAACGTGCTTATCCTCTCGGAATAACAACAGGAACGTATTTGATGAAATGAATATCAAATTTTCAAAGAACGTCCTGCCCCCCCACTGAAAAGGAGAACAGGTGAAAGGGATAACTTACCCTCTCATCTGTTTCCTCACTTAAATAAGTTTTGTATAGTCTAAAATTTTAATTTTTTAGAAATCTTTTCTATTGCTATATCAACACTAAACTTTACTGCCATTTTCGTACAGTTTTCTTCTTGTGCAATTTCTTCAAAAGTCATATTTCTAAAATAATATTTTTCTAATCTCCTCTTTTGTGTTTCTGGTAATTCTTGAATAGCTTTTTTTAGTTCTTCAGTTAATATCTTTCTGACTACTTCATCATCTACACTCAAAGGCTTGTCCATTGCTCTATTGTTTAAATTATTTTCATATATTTCAGAATGTTCTATATGACGATCATATTCATTCAATTCCTTAATATCATCAAGTTCAAACTTATCAAAAGTTTTATATATTTCTTCGCTAACTTCTATATTTTGTAATATACCTTTACCATCTTTAAATGAAACGGTATAAACATTTCTTTCTTCACAATAATTTAATGTATAAGGGTTATCCTTACTTTTTCTTCTTTTTGGGCGATTTGCCATTTTTCTTTCCTCCTATCAATTTGAATTTTTTTAAAAACAAATTGATAAGGTGGATCACGGCACCCAATATTTATTGCATTAAAAGCAACAAAAAAAAGGTCAAACTCACCTTGTAAATAGGTGAATCTGACCTTATTCTTAACTGCATTATGTTGTTTATTTACTTTTCCCGGAGAGTGGTATTTTTCTTTCCCCATAGGCAATAAACCTCCATAAACGAACGCTATTGCCTTTCAGTTACACATAAAGTTATAAATACTACTCTAAACTTTTTGTATGTATAATTTTTAAAATTAAATTAGCCAGTAATAAAGAAGTCTATCTAAATAGAAAAACACTACATACTACTAATTTTTAATTACAATTCTATTTATTCACTACTACCACTTATCCTTCTTTCTATATTACATAGCACTAGGCAATGCTATATTGCCCACATTATACGACATATTACTCGAAAAATTTGTCGAAATTTGTATAGAACGCAAAAATTGTTAAAAAAAATAAAACTATGACTATGTTTGTCGCAGTTTTATTAACATAATTATATATTTTTTTCAATTATTAGTGGATTTATTTCTATAACTTGATAACCTAAATCTTCTATTTCAGTTTGTAAAAATAACATTATTGTTTCTACATCTACACTATCATTATGTTTTGGTAACAGTTCCTGTGTCCATATCGCCACTAATTCTAATAAATTCTTTTTGCTATCTGGATTTTCTTTTAAATATTGCACTAACCTTTCTGCTATTATGTGAGCCATCTTTGAATGGTCTTTGTCATTGTTTTCTTTGCAATACTCACAATATTTTAATAGATGATCCTCAACATATTCTTCTTTCTTACATAAAGTATATTCATTATTGAAGTCTGGATAAAACTCTGTTGGCAAGAAATGATATGTTCTTAATTCAATAGCAACAGTATAATATTCTAATTCTTTTGGTACTAATGACCTTACTATTTGCGAATATGTTTTGTTGACTATTACCTTTTTATAATACATATTTATCATTTCATTTACTACTTTTTTCGCTTCTGTATCAAGCATATCTTCAAATTCTCTTAATAAAGTATTCATATTTATTTTCCTTTCTTTTTAATTCTTTTTCATTTATATCTTAATAAGTTTTAGTGGTATTAAGTTATAATACCTATATCTTTATAATTTATATATGAATAAGTTATATCTTAACAACTTATACTAAAAAAAGATTGGAGGTGTCTAGTATTGAAATCTATGGAATTAGTTGGTCTTAATACAAAGTATTATCGATACCAACAACGCTTAACACAAGAACAGTATGCTAATAAAACAAAATTCAAAATCGCTTATATCAGCACTATTGAAACCGGTGACGCAAATCTGACTTGTAAAAATATAGATTCTATTGCAGAATCTCTTGGAATAAAACCTGCCGATTTATTCAATGAAGAAACTGCAAAACTTGCTAAAAAACTACCACCAAGAGTTGATATGTATAAATAAATTATAATACTGTTTCTTTCAGTATGTCATAAATATTTTTCCAATCTTCTCCATACCTTATATCTTCAAAGCTATAACTTTGTAAAAATGGATCGGATAGTAATAAATCTTTATGATTAAGAGGACTATTAACTAAAATGTATAATAGTTCTTTTTTTTGTGTATCATTATCCATTTTATAAATTGCTTTCATTATTTTATAACAGTCCTTTTTAAAATCAAACAAGTGCTTATTTACCAACTTTTGTAAGTTTATATAACATACTTCACTTAATGCTTTTTCACAACATTCATATAATTCTGGTATTGCAGGTATCCTCTTACTTATCGCCTCACTATCGTTGATATTATGTATCAATGGTAAATCTTTTTCATAAATCATTTCTTTTTCGGTAAGTGCTTTGTTTTTAATTACTTCATCTATGTCAATTATTTCATTTTCTAACAACATAATAACAGTTTGTATTCTTTGAAATAATGGTGTTGCATAAAAGTCATAATTTTCAAAAGCAAATAATAACCCCTTTCCATCAAAAAAATTATAATCAATTATAAATATAAGCGAATCAAAAAATTTTATTAAGTTCTTTATTTCTTCTTTATCGTAATGCTTTATCTTTTCTAAAACATTTGGATAATTATGCAATGACTCGAAAATACCTTTTATATCATATTTATATAATACATAATATTTATCTAAATCTTCTTTTATTTTCTCCTTTACTACCATTTTTTTACAGTCCTTTCTAAAAATAAAAACAGTACAAAAATAACTCTAATGTACTGCTTTTAGATGTCTTTCATTTCTTTAATTTATATCTTAACAATATATATCTTAATACGAAAGGCATTATACCATTATACTTTTAAAAAGTCAACCGATTTCGGCGTATATTTTAAGTCTAATTTTGTTAAAATTTATATGTTGTAGGAGGTGTTAGTAATGTTATTTAAAGAAGCTGTAAGTAGCAGAATTTTAGATTTGTGTAAACAATACAACTATACTCCTAATAGGCTAGCAGAAATGTCTGCAATTCCACCATCAACATTAAGGGCTTTACTTTCAAATAAGGTTGAAAACCCTAGTTCTCATTTAATTTTCAAAATATGTCGAACACTAAAAATTGATATTAAAGAATTTTATAATTCTACTTTATTTAAGTTCGATAATATAGATGATTAAAGACCATTCGATATGAATGATCTTTTAATTTTTAAAAATATTATCAATGTCTTTTTGAATTTGATTTAGATCGCTTTCTACATTTTTTATATCTTCTTCCGTTAGTTTTCCAAAAGCAATATTTTTTGTTTTTTTATTATTTAATTTTTTTAGCATTCTATACTCTTTTAACTCTTTATTTCCTGTTTCAAAAAATTCTTTTACTTTAAAGCCAAAATGCTCATACATTGGTACATT